>NZ_JBEXMX010000045.1:0-43208 GCF_040610755.1 Gordonia sp. NPDC003585
TCACTGCGATGCAACCGGCGGATCTCCGCCCACTGTTCCACTGAAATCACCCTCCTAGCTCAGACGGGGGTCAAAATTCACCCGTCGCTAAGGGGTCAGTTTTCAGGCGTCGTTAACACATCCCCGCGTCCGCGGGGAGCACCCACTCATGATCAACCACGAGGTCATCGGGTCGGGCTCATCCCCGCGTCCGCGGGGAGCACGACCGTTAGCCGAACTGTTCGGCGACCATGTCGGGCTCATCCCCGCGTCCGCGGGGAGCACCCTGACGGCGAGGATGCGGAGACGGGCACCAAGGGCTCATCCCCGCGTCCGCGGGGAGCACCACCGTCCACGTACCCACCCGACCCTTGGCCGGGGCTCATCCCCGCGTCCGCGGGGAGCACGGCATGATTCGGCGCGAGCCGGTCACCGACCCCGGGCTCATCCCCGCGTCCGCGGGGAGCACGTCACCGGTCTCACCAATGGGGTTGCGCGGACGGGCTCATCCCCGCGTCCGCGGGGAGCACTCGATACTCGCGGATGTCGCGTCACGCTTCGGGGGCTCATCCCCGCGTCCGCGGGGAGCACGTGCGCAGCCGTTGCCGGACCCACACACCAGAGGGCTCATCCCCGCGTCCGCGGGGAGCACCTGCTCGGTCGCGCAGTGGGTGAGGCTGAGGCGGGCTCATCCCCGCGTCCGCGGGGAGCACGCGATGGCGGTGATGAGGGTGGTGGTCCAGGCGGGCTCATCCCCGCGTCCGCGGGGAGCACTCGGAGTTGCGGCCGAAACCGATGCTCACACCGGGCTCATCCCCGCGTCCGCGGGGAGCACCCGCGGACTCGGGCGTGAGTCAGCGGTCGAACGGGCTCATCCCCGCGTCCGCGGGGAGCACGCTGATGGTATTGGCGATTTGGCGGATGCGTTGGGCTCATCCCCGCGTCCGCGGGGAGCACCCCTGATTCTGAAGGCGCGCGACCGGTTGGACGGGCTCATCCCCGCGTCCGCGGGGAGCACTTTCCGTCGGTGTAGCGCGCAACCAGCTGTGCGGGCTCATCCCCGCGTCCGCGGGGAGCACGTTGTCGCATCCCTCCTGACGGCGCGCCGCCTGGGCTCATCCCCGCGTCCGCGGGGAGCACCACGACGTACGCGAGCGCGGGCCGTTCGAGTTGGGCTCATCCCCGCGTCCGCGGGGAGCACCATCGCGCGGTTACCGGCTCGGCGAACCACCCGGGCTCATCCCCGCGTCCGCGGGGAGCACTGTCCGGGTTGTCAGATATGTTGCACACAACCGGGCTCATCCCCGCGTCCGCGGGGAGCACATCCGCTCGGGTTCGACGTTCACGTTCACCCAGGGCTCATCCCCGCGTCCGCGGGGAGCACGCCCAGCCGGGACCGCCGGCCTCCCGAGCGACGGGCTCATCCCCGCGTCCGCGGGGAGCACGAACTGCGAGCACAGGCCGAGCTGCGGGTGGTGGGCTCATCCCCGCGTCCGCGGGGAGCACGGCCGCGGGCTCCCCGCTGACGGCGGTCTGGTGGGCTCATCCCCGCGTCCGCGGGGAGCACGCGATCGAGAACAGCCAGGTTCCGTGCCCGCGGGGCTCATCCCCGCGTCCGCGGGGAGCACGAGCCTTATACGCTCCCCAAACACCGGAATCCGGGCTCATCCCCGCGTCCGCGGGGAGCACGTTCCGACACGGCACCACTGACGGGGCTGTCCGGGCTCATCCCCGCGTCCGCGGGGAGCACGCCTTCCCGACCACAGCGGCCGCAGTCACCGCGGGCTCATCCCCGCGTCCGCGGGGAGCACGCGTTCCTCGGCCTCGGTGGCCGCGAGGATCGCGGGCTCATCCCCGCGTCCGCGGGGAGCACTCGGTTCTGGTGGTCACGGTGGTCTCCGTTTCGGGCTCATCCCCGCGTCCGCGGGGAGCACAGTGTGCTCTCGCTCAACGACCAGCCAGGCTGGGGCTCATCCCCGCGTCCGCGGGGAGCACAGGTGATCGCCGATGGCTACTCGACAGAAGCCGGGCTCATCCCCGCGTCCGCGGGGAGCACACACGCGAAGGCATCCTCTGGTGGTACCGCCAGGGCTCATCCCCGCGTCCGCGGGGAGCACCAGCCGGTCCACTGGTTTCCGCCGTGAAAGTCGGGCTCATCCCCGCGTCCGCGGGGAGCACACAGATGCCAGCCAGGACCGTCGACGAACCGGGGGCTCATCCCCGCGTCCGCGGGGAGCACTCGCACCAGAACCACGACGGCTCGTCGCCGAGGGGCTCATCCCCGCGTCCGCGGGGAGCACACGTGGGAGCAGGTGAAGGAGCTTGGCGGTGTGGGCTCATCCCCGCGTCCGCGGGGAGCACTGGTAGAACTCCCTCTCGTCACGGAAGGTGGCGGGCTCATCCCCGCGTCCGCGGGGAGCACTCGGGCGAGATTCGGGTGTCCGTTGATGCTGCGGGCTCATCCCCGCGTCCGCGGGGAGCACGGTCGAGTGGACTACGCGACCCGAATCGGGCCGGGCTCATCCCCGCGTCCGCGGGGAGCACCCACCCGGCGCGTCGGTGCGCCGACCGAGGAGGGGCTCATCCCCGCGTCCGCGGGGAGCACGTGGGATGAGTCGGAGGGGCACGGCTCGGCTGGGGCTCATCCCCGCGTCCGCGGGGAGCACGCGGCGGCGATCGGCAACGTGCCGTTCGGCCCGGGCTCATCCCCGCGTCCGCGGGGAGCACGTGGCAGCGCGGGAACAGGTTCGCGGGCACGTGGGCTCATCCCCGCGTCCGCGGGGAGCACACAGTGCCATGGCCATTGCTGGCGCATTGCGGGGGCTCATCCCCGCGTCCGCGGGGAGCACCCTCGCTCGGCGTCACCACGCGCGATCGCAATGGGCTCATCCCCGCGTCCGCGGGGAGCACGTCCTCTAGTGCTGCGGCTGCGGACTCGCACCGGGCTCATCCCCGCGTCCGCGGGGAGCACTGACGACGCGAAGGCTGAGACGGTCGATCCGCGGGCTCATCCCCGCGTCCGCGGGGAGCACCCGGTTTCGTTGTCACCGAGCGCCGCTTTGATGGGCTCATCCCCGCGTCCGCGGGGAGCACTGTTGTTGCTGTCCAGGGGATGTGCACGCCGCGGGCTCATCCCCGCGTCCGCGGGGAGCACTCCAACAGATTCGGGGCGTTCACATTCGTGATGGGCTCATCCCCGCGTCCGCGGGGAGCACTATGCGCCGACGTACACCGGGCGGGTTCAGCAGGGCTCATCCCCGCGTCCGCGGGGAGCACCCGTCGAGCATGGGGGCGTGTGTAGTGGGTGCGGGCTCATCCCCGCGTCCGCGGGGAGCACCCACGGATACCGCGCAGGATCGCGTCGAGCAGGGGCTCATCCCCGCGTCCGCGGGGAGCACGCCGGCACCAAGTACGCGATCGACTCGGTACTGGGCTCATCCCCGCGTCCGCGGGGAGCACTTCCCGTCGCCGTTCCTGCCAGCGATCACGCAGGGCTCATCCCCGCGTCCGCGGGGAGCACGGCGGCGAGGATCGCGCGCGCGTAGTCGAGTTGGGCTCATCCCCGCGTCCGCGGGGAGCACCCGTTCGGGTTTGCTGCGACGAACCCGATCGTGGGCTCATCCCCGCGTCCGCGGGGAGCACGACTGGTCGGGGCCGGTCGCCAATATGCAGCGGGGCTCATCCCCGCGTCCGCGGGGAGCACTGGGCCGGTCGATATACGGGCGTACGCGAACGGGGCTCATCCCCGCGTCCGCGGGGAGCACTGAAACAGCCCGCTCGCCTCGTTGCCGCCGCTGGGCTCATCCCCGCGTCCGCGGGGAGCACTCGGGCGCGGGCTTCGAGTTGCAGGTGCGCGCGGGCTCATCCCCGCGTCCGCGGGGAGCACTGACCCCCGCGTTCACCGTCCGGCTTCTGTCGGGGCTCATCCCCGCGTCCGCGGGGAGCACTTCCTTCTCTTGGATGGTGTTTTAGCGGAGGCGGGCTCATCCCCGCGTCCGCGGGGAGCACCTCGCGGTCGAAGATCTCGCGGATGGTGGGGTGGGCTCATCCCCGCGTCCGCGGGGAGCACATCAGCTGGGCTTCCATGCGTCGGTTGCGACCGGGCTCATCCCCGCGTCCGCGGGGAGCACCCATCCGCGCCCATGCGAAGGAGTTGTGATGGGGGCTCATCCCCGCGTCCGCGGGGAGCACCAACTGGTGGGCGGTCATGAAGGTGTCCACGTGGGCTCATCCCCGCGTCCGCGGGGAGCACTCGTCGTTGTTGTTCTGGTTCTGGTTGAGTGCGGGCTCATCCCCGCGTCCGCGGGGAGCACGGAGGAATTCTTCCCCGTGCTGCAGGCGACGCAGGGCTCATCCCCGCGTCCGCGGGGAGCACAAGGTTCGCGATCTGGTCGTCGCGGGTGTCGAGGGCTCATCCCCGCGTCCGCGGGGAGCACAGGGCTGTTGTGATGCGATCGGCCGCGACTGGGGGCTCATCCCCGCGTCCGCGGGGAGCACGTGGTCACGACGCCCTACGGTTTCCGTCACGCGGGCTCATCCCCGCGTCCGCGGGGAGCACAATTACTACGTCGTGGTGAATGGCATCACAAAGGGCTCATCCCCGCGTCCGCGGGGAGCACCCGAGTCGTGTGCGGATGCGGTGGTCTTGGTTGGGCTCATCCCCGCGTCCGCGGGGAGCACGACCACGAAGGCACCTCACTGCTGTACGTGTCGGGCTCATCCCCGCGTCCGCGGGGAGCACTACAGTCTGAGCCATGTTCGCTCACCGATCGAGGGCTCATCCCCGCGTCCGCGGGGAGCACGTGTGCGACGGGCCGCTACCGGTCGCGGAAGCGGGCTCATCCCCGCGTCCGCGGGGAGCACCCGTTCTCTGCGTAGGAACCGACCTGCACACCGGGCTCATCCCCGCGTCCGCGGGGAGCACCCTCTTCGGCGCTAGCGATAGATCGGGCACCCTGGGCTCATCCCCGCGTCCGCGGGGAGCACACGGGCGAGTATCGGAAGAACCAGCGCGGCAGGGGCTCATCCCCGCGTCCGCGGGGAGCACTGCGACTGCGGCCCGACTGGGTGGACGTCGTCGGGCTCATCCCCGCGTCCGCGGGGAGCACAAGCCGCGCACCCCGGAACCCATCAATGCGGTGGGCTCATCCCCGCGTCCGCGGGGAGCACCAAGTGGCCCAAAGCTTCCGATGATGTGCCCAGGGCTCATCCCCGCGTCCGCGGGGAGCACACCGGGCGCTGTCTTTTCAAGACGCGAACGGGCGGGGCTCATCCCCGCGTCCGCGGGGAGCACGCTGCGACCACCCATCCGCTCGGCGAAATCCTGTGGCTCATCCCCGCGTCCGCGGGGAGCACCACGCAGCCGAGCTCGGCCACCCCACAATCGTGGGCTCATCCCCGCGTCCGCGGGGAGCACCGGCACATCTTCGCCCCTCGGATGCGATAGGTGGGCTCATCCCCGCGTCCGCGGGGAGCACCGGCACATCTTCGCCCCTCGGATGCGATAGGTGGGCTCATCCCCGCGTCCGCGGGGAGCACACATTCGCAACGGCACATCCACATAACGCCACGGGCTCATCCCCGCGTCCGCGGGGAGCACACGTCGGCGATGCAGGCGTGGCGGCAGCGGGCGGGCTCATCCCCGCGTCCGCGGGGAGCACTGGTGTCGCCCACCACCAGGTGACCGTCCACGGGGCTCATCCCCGCGTCCGCGGGGAGCACCTCCCGGTGTATGGGCAGCGAGTGAAATTGCTGGGCTCATCCCCGCGTCCGCGGGGAGCACGGCTTCCCTCGCCGACCAAATACGACACCATCGGGCTCATCCCCGCGTCCGCGGGGAGCACTCCTGGCGTGTCCCCCGTGAGCCGGTCCGGGTTGTTTTAGAGTCCTGATTGCCCTGATGAGGGCGGAGAAGGGACGATGAAGAACATGGCAGGACGGAAGCGTCACTCGGCGGAGGACATCGTGCGCAAATTGCGCCGGGCCGATGAGTTGACCGCGGAAGGCAAGACCGGCGAGGAGATCGCTGCCGATCTCGAGGTGTCGGCGGCCACGTTGTACAACTGGCGGCGCCAGTACGGCGGCATGGACGGCGACGCCGCCAAGGAACTCAAAGAGCTGCGCGAGCAGAACAGCCGACTCAAGCGACTGCTCGCCGATGCCGAACTCGAGAAAGACGCGCTGCGGGAGATCGCCAAGGGAAAATTCTGAGCCCGACCGCCAAACGCGCCGCCATCGACATGCTCAAGGACGTCAAGAGCATGTCAGAACGCATGGCGTGCAAGGTAGTTGGGCTTTCCCGTTCCGCCTATCGACGGCTGCCGCAAGCACACACCCCGGCCGACCCCGACGCCGCACTGCGCGAGCAGCTACGCACGTATGCCCGCAAGAACCCCCGGCACGGGTTCCGGCGCGCGTGGGCACACCTGCGCTTCGACGACGGCATCGAGATCAACAAGAAGAAAGTGCACCGGTTGTGGAAAGAAGAGGGCCTGCAAGTGCGGCGCGCTCCGCGCCGCAAACGCGCCGGCCAGTCATCGGTCCCGGTCGTTGTCGCGGACGCACCGAAAGTGGTATGGGCATTGGACTTTCAGTTCGATTCCACCGTGGATGGGAAGAAGATCAAGATCGCGTCCATGGTTGACGAACACACCCGGATGTCGTTGCTGAACATCGTGGACCGCTCGATTCCGGCTGAGCGGTTGATCGAGGAGTTGGAGAAGACGTTCGCGATCTGGGGTGGCCCGCCGATGGTGCTGCGCATGGACAACGGCCCTGAGTTCATCTCAGAAGCCCTGCAGGCGTTCTGTGCAGGGTCGGTCGGGATCTCCTACATTCCGCCCGGCACACCGTGGAACAACGGGTTCATCGAGTCGTTCAACAACCGGTTGCGCGACGAGTGTTTGAACCGCAACTGCTGGCCCACACTGATCGAGGCCCGCGTGGTCATCGACGACTTCAAAGACGACCACAACCACCGACACCGGCACTCAGCGCTGGGCTACCAAACGCCGGCCGAGTACGCTGCCGGATGCACCCACCAACATCACCCCGTGGGCTGCGAGATCGACTGACGATCACAACAAGGAACTGGCTCTAGAACTGCCTGGACCGGTTATCGGGGACCTGCCACTCCCCCAAACCCGCCGCGACGACACCGAACCCGGGCTCATCCCCGCGTCCGCGGGGAGCACAAGTTCGTCGGCATGGAGTCGATGTTCGGTCAGGGCTCATCCCCGCGTCCGCGGGGAGCACAGCCTGCGGTCCCGAGTTCTTGGCGGACGACGGGGCTCATCCCCGCGTCCGCGGGGAGCACTACACGGTCGCGGCGGCTGGCGCGGACACCTCGGGCTCATCCCCGCGTCCGCGGGGAGCACCGCATGCGGGCGCAGACGTTCACCAAGCCGCTGGGCTCATCCCCGCGTCCGCGGGGAGCACTGCCGACAGTCGGGGCGCTCATGCGCCTACCCGGGCTCATCCCCGCGTCCGCGGGGAGCACCGTCAGCCACGCTACAGCAGAGCATCATAAATGGGCTCATCCCCGCGTCCGCGGGGAGCACCTAGTCGGCGGGCAGCGCCAGCAGCTTCTCCAGGGCTCATCCCCGCGTCCGCGGGGAGCACGGCGACGGCGGATCAGCAGGCACCGGGTCCGTGGGCTCATCCCCGCGTCCGCGGGGAGCACACTTTCTGAGCAGCAACTATAGCCCGAAGCGGTCGGCGTTTCCTTCAGACTCAGTTCGACGGTTCGTCTTTTCGCGCCTGCATTCTCCGCGCCTTTCGGTACCGGCTCGCCTTGCTCCATCCGGCCCGTGGTCGAGCCGCACCTTCCAACGACTCTCCCGTATGTGGCCGCCGAACCAAACGCACTCCATCAATGTCTATCGGCTGCCAGTCGTATCGATGGACGAGGAATTCGAGGCGCTGCTCGTTCTGAGCAGGGAACACCATCACTGCACGACCATCCTTGACAAGGTCTTGCACGCGCGCCCACACCAACTCCCGAAC
This sequence comes from Gordonia sp. NPDC003585, assembly GCF_040610755.1. Taxonomy (NCBI): domain Bacteria; kingdom Bacillati; phylum Actinomycetota; class Actinomycetes; order Mycobacteriales; family Gordoniaceae; genus Gordonia; species Gordonia sp. NPDC003585. The sequence goes on from NZ_JBEXMX010000045.1 coordinate 7,984, forward strand.
TCGCTGGTTGAGTACTCCGACGAAAACACCGGGGCTGATCTCTAGCAACCATCGCGTGAGATGGCCGCGCAGACCAGCTGGGCAAGCTGTAACGATGAGAACTACCACGGCACCTCGAACTCGTCGTCGCCGTGGCTCTGTCCGCTCGCGATGGCCTTGCCGCGGTCATCCCAGAGATAGACCACGTCGGCGTCGTAGTCGGACACCTCAGCGTCGTCACCGACCAGTAGCTGCTTCACATCGGCGGCGCAGCGCGGCAAAAGCCTTGCTGCAAAGACCGCGTCGCGGACCTTACGGCGCGTGACCGCAGGAACATCATCAACACCGTCGTCGGCGGCCACATCGAACGCCACCGGTATGGCAATCTCGGCCTTGTACAGATCCGCGACGTCATACACGAAAGACCGATCATGTCCGGTGTGCACGAATCCCAGCCCGGGCGAACATCCGAGCGCAACAATCACGGCGTGCGCCACACCGTACAAGCAAGTGGTGGCAGCCGAAAGCGCCTGGTTGACAACATCTGACGCCGCGAAGTCGTTGGGATCGTAGTCGCGCCGCTTCCACTCCACCCCCGTCCGTTCGGCATGCTCCCGATAGCTGCGCCGGACTCGCGCCCCTTCCTTCCCACGCAGCTGCTGCATGGTCAGCGCCGACGTATCCTCGCCGGGAAACCTCATCGCGTACATCTTGCGCGCGACGGTCAGACGCGCGTCGCGATTGCTCACCGCCCGTGCCTGAGCATCCAGCAGGCGACTCGAACGCCCCAACGGCCGTCCGTGCGCGTAGTAGCGGACGCCCTGCTCCCCCACCCAAACCGAAGTAGAACCGGATTCCGCCAGCAACACCATCGCCTGGTGGGTGACACGAGTCCCCGGCCCGAGCAGCAGTGCCCCGATTGTTGCCGCCGGGATGTGGATCACCCCACGCTCATCGGTTGCCGTAATAGCATTGTCCGCACGATGCACCGTGCAGCGTTCGAGGTAGATGAACGAAAGGCGATCCGCCACCCTCACCAGCTCCGTGGGTCGAACGGGCGGCGGTCCGGGTACCTCACCCATTACACACGGGAGCCTGTATGCGCCAACGTCATCAGACCGCAGCCATACGCCTTTGCCCGCCCGATTCCGCTAATCAGGGACCCGCGAAGGACATCAGCGTCAGACACCACGAGGATTCCCTCGTAGGTGGCGAACCCGATGGTCACGACCCCCTTGGCGCCAGGCGGCTGTCCCGACTTGCCGAACCGCATAGTGCCCCGCTCCACAATCCGCAATGCTCGGTCGCCGGCACTGTCGTCGGGGATCTCGAATCCGCGACTCTCCGCCCGATCCGTCAGCCATGCCAGTTGGTACTTCTCCGATACGTGCGCAACAGGTTTCGTGTCACCGTCCGGCGTCTTTCTGGCGCTGCGGACGGGATTGGCACGAAGGCGGAACGCGTATCGGCCTCCCGGACGTAAACCGTCCAGAACCGGTAGATAACTTCGCGTCTGCCACATGTCTCCGGTCTGCCATCCGGCCTGCTCTACGACGTGACTCAGGTCAGGTTCGGTGGCGCTGACGATGTACAGGTACGTTTCATCCCTTGTCGGCGAATCCACTCGCCACAGAGGGCGTGAGTCCTTCGGCCCCTGTGCTTTTGGTGGAAAAGCTGATTCGACGGCAGCATGCATGGCCTGCGGATAGGAGAGCAGCTTTCCGGCACCCCGTCGGCGGCGATTGATCGGCATCTTGGTCAGATACATCACGCACCGCCAAGAATTGCCATGGGATCGTGGACGTCTCTGCCGTCCGCGTTCTCCACCGTCACCCAGGTCTCCTCCACATGCCGCCGCGCGTACTCACGTCGCCGCGGGTCGAAGCTCACGGGCACGTCGCGCACGGTATCTCCACTGCCCGGCCGGCCGTCGGAAGCGATACGGAGGCTCACCGACTTCCCCTGTTTGCGACGAAATTCAATGGACGCCTGCCACGGGGTGTCCGCCAGGACTTCCACGAGCGGGGCACCCCTCACTTCCAGAAACAACGGCCGACTCGGTGGGCAGGATCGCCGGCCGAGATACAGGGGGTACGTGGGTCGCCTAATTGCATCGGCCAGGGATCGCACCAGGTTTTCATCACCTTCGACGGCCGCGACAAAGATCGCGTCGGCAAGGTAGTACCGATTCGACAGCGGCATCGTGCGCTTGTCATCGAGACTCTTGGCTACTTGGAAGTCTCGCATCAACGTCCCCGGCTGGTCGACACGTACCGCGAATGAGAGGCCGAGAAGATGCTCGATACTCTCGGTACGCCGGATCCCCTGTGCCGCAGCAAGTAGGCCGAGGACACCGCTCTTCGTGGGCTCAGGCCTCGTCTCACGACTTGTGAAGCGGCTCGACGCTCCCCATGCCTGCATCGGGCCGGCGAGGCAGATCGACAACGTGGTCATGCCGATGCACTCAACTCGTCAAGCACGGCGCCCTCCACACGAGCAACAAGGTCACTCAACGCCACGGATTCGCCGAGCGAGGCGGCCCCGGCGTCCGCGTCCGCGATACCGGCACGGAACGTCACCCGGGCAGGACCGTAGGCAGCTGCGATCTCCGCTTCGCGACGCACCAGCTTCTCCGAGGCGAGCGATACCGCGCCCCGGTCCACGGTCGGTGACACGGCCTGCTCGAAGGCACCAACCAGATTCACCGGCTGGTCATCACGGATGGCGACTACCACCACCTCCGGTAGCGTCCTGTTGGCAAAGGTGTTCTGTTTGCCCGTGGGCATAGAGCGCACAAAGGACTCCAGGAACGTTCCGGCAGCGCGGGCGGCTGCAGACGCGTCGCCGAGATTGTCTTCCAGGCCCTTGACGTTGATAGTGGCGTAGCGGTATAGCGTCGACGAGTTGAACTCGATGGTGCCGATCATCCCGGCACCGGTCTCATGCTCAGATTCGTCGAAATCGTCGACGGCGGTGAAGTAGTCGAACTCCTGCTCAACGGCCTGCACACTGATCGCGTGGGCCACCTGCACCGCCGCATCCACGTTCAGCTCGGCATCGTCGGCGATCATCCGACCGAACAAAGCGACATCGATACTGTTGTCGGAGTTGATGATCGCCTTAACCCGCTTCTTGTCCAGCTCCCCGTCGCCGTCGAGGGAAGCGAGCGCAAGCTCGACCAGCGAATCCAGTTGCGTTGCACTGAGAAACAGTAGGTAGCCGGACTCATCAGCCTTCTTCGGCGCACCCTTTGCAACCTTCGGTGCGACCATCTTGATTCCAGCAGCAGTGAACACCTTGGAGGCAAGCTCTCTCGCGGCAGCATCATCGATGCCGTCCCTGCGGGCCGCGATCCGCCGACCGAGCACCTCGGCGACCTTGCGAGTGCGGTATCCGACACCGCTGTCGTCGAGGTTCTCGTTGAAGTGCTTTCGCGTGGCCCGCTTCCACGCCTGACTGGAAACGCGCGCACGTCGGGTTCCGCCAAAGATCGCCGTCTTCGGGCTACCCGTGTCGTCCCGGTTGATGTTGCTCGGCGGAACAGATTGGAGAATGTGGATATCGATGAACATGACGGGGTCAGCCTTCCGTGATCTGGGTTGCGGGAGTGGAGTTTTCTGACGAGTCCGGTTCTCGCCTGACCTGCCGGACGAAGTCTCGTCCCCATTGCAATCGAACCGTTTCGGCCCACCGCCCACCGCGATAGAGCGCAGCAAGGTCATCGGTGAGACGCCCATAGTCGAGTCCGATCGGGGTATCAGCCGACCGCAGCAGTGAGATCATCGACCGGAGGTGTCGTTCGACGCCTACCTCCGTGTCGGCGAGGGCGATCGCTTGAAGTCTTTTCCGGACTGCCGGCTCGTCGTCTGGGGTCATGGCCAGCCGCCGCGCTGCATGTCCCATCGAGACGCCTGCAACCTGCACCGGCACACGCCTCCCCTGTTGGTGGAATGCGTAGAGCCCCAATGCGATACACGTCGCCCGCTCACGCGGAGTCACATGGTCGTCGGATGGCAACTCGGGCACGAGAGCCAGGGTGTTCCCCCACACCTCGGGCGTGGTACCCGGCGGCCTGTTGAGTGACTGCCTCAACCGCGCCAGCCGACCGAGTATGTCGGCATCCCGGGTATCGCTCAGGTACCGCCTCTGTAGCGACGCCACTGAGCCATTCACCGCCATACCCAGATCAGAGAGGCGCTGAGAGGGCCCCTTACTCTCCGGCTGTGTCATTGTCGCCCTTTCCTGTGCTGGCAAATGCCTCTGAGAGTTCACGATTCAGCGCTCTTCGAAAGGTTGACTCGGCCCACGGCGCGTCAATCCATCGCGACTTGTCCTTGTGGTCCTTCACCGATCGCCCGATGAACGCGGGCCGCCCTGCGTCGCGGACCAGTTGATCGGAGAGCTCTCTTGCGATTCCATACAACTGGCGGTGCCAGTTGATAACCAGTTCGTCGGGATCGACCTCGCCGCCGAGTGCGACAACCCACCGTCGGAACGGTTGGTCAACGGCCGCCATGAATTGCATGATCACTCGCTGGCGGTCGCCGTCTCCATCGCCTCCCGATGCGAGCGTCAGATCGCGGGCGAGTGCCCCTAGTGCGCGCGACACCCGCTCGGCTGTGTCGGCAGCGTCGCAGGCCCGCTGCCGAAGCTCATAGGTGGTGAGCCCGGCAATCCGCATGCTCAGGGCGTCATCGACACCAGCACCGATCACACTGGCCTGGTTGTCGTAGCGAAGGCCGTAAACATGAACGACAATCAGTTCGTCGGAGTCGATGACGCTTTGCTGTACGAGGTAGTCGATCCACTTCGTTACACCTGGTGCGTGTCCCGCCGCGCTTCCCCGTGAGTAGTCGTCCACGTCCATGAGCAGACTTTCGACGCCCCGCCACACAGCTCGGCCGGGGTCGAAAGTTCGTGGGTAAAACCGAAGTTCTCCCGCCTTCTTGGACTGGATCTCGCTGTACCGCCACGGCGACCACAACTCGGTGGCGAAACGATTGAACGACTCGAAGGAGTCTCCGTTGCCGATGACGACTCCGGTCACGCGGCCGTCTTCGTAGCGAACGTGGATACGGCGGCTTTGCCAAGTGAGTAGATCGAGTGGCCCATGCGGCTCGATATCCACTCGGGGGAGAACACCGAGATGCTCACGCTCCCATACCGGCACATCGTTGTCGACCATGGTGGGCTCGCCATCGATCACCAACGCGAGACTCAGGAGAAGAGTCTGCGCCAGCGTGTGTCCCTCGACGAGCACTCCTCCGAATTGCCCGACCCACGCGATTCCGATGGGGTACCCCTTACCGCCTTTAGTCCGCGGATCGCGCTTGTCGCCGGTCTTGATGCCCGACGGGTCATACGCCTGCGCGTGCACGATCCATCGCGCGGCCTCCGCAAGTGACAAATCAGCGGCGCCGCTCCCCGCGCGCGTTGTGAAGTACTGGAACTTGGCCGGTACGTCGCTGACGAGGAGCCCGACCGGTTTAAATGCGTCGCTTGATGATTGGAAGTCGGGCACCTGGTAGAAGGGTTTCAGAGGATCCAGGAGGTCAAAACGCGACCGCACCTTTTCGAGGTAGGCCGCGAGTTCGGCAGCCGGCAGCTCTCTGGTGGCCCATAGCTCTTCCCACCGTTCGATCGGCCAATCGCCCCAGTCGACCGCGCGCCGAACGATTGCGAGCAATAGGCGGGTAATGGCGAACTGCTGAGTCGGTAGATCACCCCCGATGGTGGCCAACCGATGCGCGGACACCACAAGTTCCGCGATGGAGTACTCCCTGGTCTGCCCTTCCAGATCGGTCGCGATGATCCAGGGTTCGTCGACCAGATTGAAGGTGTCGATCACGTCAGTTGTTGAGCTTCTCATGTACCAGCCCTTCAGTGTCGTCGTAGCGTAGGCGATAGCCCTGCAATTCAGCTTCGTTATCCACGTTGAGCTCTAGGACCAATTCGCCTGCGAGCCAGCGAGAATCCTGCCATCCGAGGTACATGCGCTTCTCCAGCTCCGCGATCGTCCTCTCCGTTACCTCTGCATTAATGCACAGCGCACGCGGGAGTCGGACGGCCGAACCGAGAACCTTTCGCGCCACCTTCGAGCCGGGCTCGAATTCCGTGACCACCGAATCTCCGCCACATTGCGGTAACAGGTACACCACGTCGCCGACACGGCGGGTGACAAGAACTTCGATACTCTCCTCGGTATCACGAACTTTCGCAAAGCCTTTGGGGTCGTCAACGTCCCCGACGTTCGTGTCCAGCCAGGCGAGCAGGCTCGGTCTCTTCGACGGCCCGCTGATCCGCCATTGCTCGGCCCGCTGCTGCTGGGCGGCTACCTTTGCCCGCTGTTTCGCATCCGCAATATCCAGCGCCGCCCGCCAATCGTCGGCCACGTCGAATTGTTTTGCATATGCACGCTGTACGAGGACCGGGATATCTTGAGGCACAGCGATCACCGGCAGACCCCGGAGCACGGCCGCGGATCTCAGCAGACGCGCCTCGCCGTACACACTGCGCGCGCCGCTCTCCAATTCGGGTGGGCCGGCAAACCACTCACCGACGGCCGTTACCACCAACCGGGGATGCTGATGAGCACCGCGATTGGCCCGCTGGTGCCGGTGCAGTCGACCCAACCGCTGCAGGACCAGGTCGACGGGCGCGAGGTCGGAGATCATCAGGTCGAAGTCCAGGTCGAGGGATTGCTCGATCACCTGGGTGGCGACCACGATCAGCCGGTGGGGCCGCGAACCGTCTCGCCCCAACCTGGCCACCAGTCGCTTCTCGAGTTCTGCTCGATGGTGCTGGACGAACCGTGAATGCACCAGCACCACATCGTCGCCGAACTCCGCGCGCAGTAGCCGAGCTGTCGCCTGGGCTCGGCCAACGGTGTTCCGGATGATCGCGAGACATCCTCCGTCATCGAGGTTTTCGTGGACAAAGCGGACCAGGACATCGTCCTCGTCGTCGAGCCGTTCCAATGCCACCTCGACCGACCGACCAGGCTCAACCGGGTACGTCCGGCGGCTTTCGCCGACCGAGCTGATGATCGGGTACTCGGCGGTGGCCGCAAACTCTCCGGTTCCGTCCCAGCCCCGCCCACGTTCGTATGCCTCCGCCAACTCCAGCCGTTGCGCCGGCGGCAGTGTGGCCGACAGCAGGATGACCGGTACGCGATACGCCGCGAGCCATTCGAGCACTCGCACCAGGTACACCCGCATGTAGTCGTCTGCGGCATGCACCTCGTCGAGAATCACCACTTTGTTGGACAGGGCCAGATGCCGCAGGACAACATGCTTGGCCTTCAAACCGGCGAACAGCAACTGGTCGATGGTGCCGACGACGAAATTGGCGAGCATCGACCGCTTCCGTCCGAAAAACCACTGATGCGCAACGACTTCCACAGCACACCGCGCGGCGCGGGAGTGCCCGCCCGAGTCGATGTCCGTCAGACGCGGACGAAGCCGCGTGAACTCCTCGTTGAGATTCGACTTGCCATGCGCGAGTGAAATACTGGTGACCAGGTCGGAATCCTGGTGCAGTAGCCAACGGTGCACTCGATCGAACATCGCATTCGAGGTGGCCATTGTTGGCAGCGCAACGAATACGCCCGAGCAACCGAAACGGGCGGCGATATGCTCGGCCGCGGCGAGAGCCGCCTCCGTCTTTCCTGAGCCCATTGTCGCCTCGACAATCAACATCCCTGGCTCACTCATGGCTCTCGCCGCGTCAACAACCGTCTGCTGCATCACGTTGGGAGTCGCTCCGGCGGGCAGGTCGAATCGCTGTGTGAGCAGATGGTCCAGGCCGTCAATCGGGTGAGCGGACCACGGTTCGGGAAGCGCCAACAGGTCCCAGGCAGTCGCGGCGGCATCCTCCGACTCCGTCCGGTCCGTGAGTGGAAACAGATCACTACTGGCGATCCAGTCGCACATGATGACGAAACCCGTCCACAGCACCTGCGCGCGGGCCGAAGGCGGTAAGTCCCGCACCTTGTCGAGAACCGGGCCGGCATCAAGTCCCGTCGCGAGGTGGCTGATCAGCTCGTCGCGCGAGGAAGTCCACTCAGGCCCACCGAAATACGTGCTGTTTACGTCCCTGGGGCCGGCCGCACGGGTCGAGGGAGGCACTCCATGATGACCACCGGCAATGACGGCGACCTTCTCGGCCGCGCTGGGTCGATAACCACGGCGCTCGTTCAGAAACGTATGGATCGCGTGGTAGCTGATCACCGAGTGCGGAACCCCTGGACGCTTGCCGCATCCCGGCGGGAAACGCAGACCCGCATCGCGCATCGGGCCGACGAGGTCGATCCCACCCGGCGTGTTCGACATCGACTCGACCTGAATCGCGAACGTCGGGCTGAGCTTGCCGACATCGTGGGTCGCAGCCAGGAACTGCCCGAAAGTGCACGCCTCGTCGTCGGTGAGGCCCTCGCTCAAGAATCGCTTGGTCGACTCCGCCAGCCAACAATGCCAGAGGTAGCCCGCGACCTCGGCCGAGTCTTCACAATGGCGGACCAGCGAGAGCCACTCCCCGGACTCTCGGCGCGATTTCGCCCACGCGGATCGCACTTGGCGACTGAGCATCACACCTCCTTTGGACTCGACCGAAGAAATCTATCGAGGAGCAAAGCAGTCAGGTCTGACATAGCCGAGAAAGTGGTTCGTTCGGTGTACTGCCGATCTATATGCGGCACAGCATGGACACGTGCTGCGAGGCGACTCCGTCAGGACGCATGCGGTCGGCAGCAAGCGCGAACCGAAGTCGCGTCAAGTCCACACAATGACGTTCGGCCGCGAAACCCTCTGCGGTCGCCCAGCGTCCGCACTCGACACGCTTCTCGACAGCCGTGCGGATGGCGTCCTCGATCTCGGGTCTCATAGTTGCACACTAGCGCATGCCCAATTGACGTGCCAATGAGATTGTTCAGTTAGTGGTACTGGCACACCATCCGAGACCCCCGCGTACGCAGGGACAAAAATTTAGACCCTGACGTGCCCAGGAGATCGTTCAGGGTTCATCCCGCTCGGCCGGGAACTGTGCTGCGGTATTCAAGCCTGAGCAGCACGCCATCGATTATGACGTGGACCAACTGGTAACTCCACCAGCGCGTCTCCCCCGCCTCCGTGCCCACCTGCGATAGCAGCACCCACTCGATGTGAACGTGCGCTTCATCGACATAACGCCGAAGGCCGGCCACCCTCGCAGGTGACCGGCCTTGGCGTTGAATTGCGTTGGTAGGCGCGGGTTCTGATCGTCAGATCAGAAGCCCATTCCACCCATCTCGTCGCCACCCGGCATTGCGGGGGCGGGGTTCTTCTCCGGCTTGTCGGCGACGACGGCCTCGGTGGTGAGGAACAGAGCCGCGATCGACGCAGCGTTCTGCAGCGCCGAGCGGGTGACCTTCACCGGGTCGTTGATGCCGGCGGCCAGCAGGTCCTCGTACACACCGGTGGCGGCGTTGAGGCCGGTACCCTTCGGCGAGTTGAGGATCTTGTCGGCGACGACGCCCGGCTCGAGCCCGGCGTTGACGGCGATCTGCTTGGCCGGAGCCGAGAGCGAGACGCGCACGATGTTGGCACCGGTGGCCTCGTCACCCTCGAGCGACAGACCGTCGATGGCCGGCTCCGACTGCAGCAGGGCCACGCCACCACCGGCGACGATGCCCTCTTCGACGGCAGCCTTGGCGTTGCGCACGGCATCTTCGATGCGGTGCTTGCGCTCCTTGAGCTCGACCTCGGTGGCAGCACCGGCCTTGATGACGGCGACGCCGCCGGCCAGCTTGGCCAGACGCTCCTGCAGCTTCTCACGGTCGTAGTCGGAGTCGCTGTTCTCGATCTCGCCGCGGATCTGGGCCACGCGACCGGCGATGGCGTCGGGATCGCCCGCACCCTCGACGATGGTGGTCTCGTCCTTGGTCACGACGACCTTGCGAGCGGTACCGAGCAGCTCGACGCCTGCACCCTCGAGCGAGAGGCCGACCTCTTCGCTGATGACCTCGCCACCGGTGAGGATGGCGATGTCGGCCAGCATGGCCTTGCGGCGGTCACCGAAGCCCGGAGCCTTGACGGCGACGGACTTGAAGGTGCCCTTGAGCTTGTTGACGACCAGGGTCGAGAGGGCTTCGCCCTCGACGTCCTCGGCGATGATCAGCAGCGGCTTGCCGGCCTGGATGACCTTCTCCAGCAGGGGCAGCAGGTCCTTGATGGTCGAGACCTTGCCCGAGACCAGCAGGATGTACGGGTCGTCGAGGACGGCTTCCTGACGGTCGGCGTCGGTGACGAAGTAGCCCGAGATGTAGCCCTTGTCGAAGCGCATGCCCTCGGTGAGCTCCAGCTGCAGCCCGAAGGTGTTGGACTCCTCGACGGTGATGACGCCTTCCTTGCCGACCTTGTCCATGGCCTCGGCGATGAGCTCGCCGATGGACGGGTCGCCGGCCGAGATACCCGCGGTGGCAGCGATCTGCTCCTTGGTCTCGACCTCCTTGGCGCTCTTGAGGAGGGACTCGGTGACGGCCTCGACGGCCTTCTCGATGCCGCGCTTCAGACCCAGCGGGTTGGCGCCGGCAGCGACGTTGCGCAGACCCTCACGGACGAGAGCCTGAGCCAGAACGGTGGCGGTGGTGGTGCCGTCGCCTGCGACGTCGTCGGTCTTCTTGGCGACTTCCTTGACGAGCTCGGCGCCGATCTTCTCGTACGGGTCCTCCAGCTCGATCTCCTTGGCGATGGAAACACCATCGTTGGTGATCGTGGGGGCGCCCCACTTCTTCTCCAGGACGACGTTGCGACCCTTGGGTCCCAGCGTGACCTTGACTGCGTCGGCAAGGCTGTTGAGGCCCCGCTCGAGGCCGCGGCGGGCCTCTTCGTCGAACGCGATTTGCTTGGCCATGGGTAAGTGATCCTCCGATAGGGGGTGACACCAGGTATTGATGGCCGGAACTTCGGTGCCCGCGACGGACGACCGGTGTGTCATTCGGTACCGGTCTCACCGTCCCGACCTAGCACTCACACTACGCGAGTGCCAATGACCGTTTTAGCACTCGGACCAGGCGAGTGCAAGGTCGGGACGCGGGCGTTCGCCGCCAGCCGAACGACAGTCGACGCGCATCCGATCCCAGGTCGGTTAGGGTCGGTCGGGTGGGGTATCTGCTCGTCATCATCGTCGCACTGCTGGCGATCATCGCCGTCGTCGTGATCTTCAACTTCCTGGGCAATCGCAAACTGCGCAAACTCGAGGAACAGGGCCTCCACCAGCGCACCCACGGCCCGGCCGACCCGTTTTCCTCGGCCGACGACGACTCCGTCTACGGCAACCCGCGCACCCTCAAGCCCGGCGACCTCGTCGAATTCCGCGGCCAGACGCATGCGGTTCGCGGAACCCTGGTGCTGACCCAGGGCAGCTTTCAGTGGACCGAGCATTTTCTCGACACCGGCCTCGGCTCCAAGGCATGGCTGTCGGTGGAGGACGACCCCGATCTCGAGGTCATCCTGTGGCGTGAGCTCAAGGGTGTGACCATGGTGCCGGGCCCGCAGACCATCGAACTCGACGGCGGCCGACGCTACGAGTCCGACGAATCGGGATCGGCGACGTTCACCTCGACCGGGACAACCGGGCTCAACCCGACCGGCTCCCTGCGCTACCACGACTACCAGGCAGGCGACGAGCGTCTGTCCTTCGAGGACTTCGGCGGCGGCTGGGAATGCGCGCGCGGCGAGGTGCTCGACGCGGGTGAGTACCGGATCTATCCGAGCAGCTCTGCTCCTGGAGCGCCGTGAGTCCCGCTTCACCGCCCGACGGCTCGACAGAACTCGCCGTCGCGTTCGCTGACACCAGCGCCGGACAGCTCGGGTATTCGCTGACCGCCCCGGAACAGCCGGCGCTCGCCACGAGCTCTGGCGAACTCGGCGGGATCACTGTCTCGTTGCGGTTGCTCGGTGCGAGTCACCAAGTGATCGTCGACGACGGGAATCAGCATCTGTGCGAGACCGTCGCCTGCTTGCCCGAGGTGACGTCCGCACTTCCCGAGTCCTTCCAGCACCTCGACTACTACTTCGCCTCCCGGGTCGACGCGGTGCATCCCGACGCGCTGGCCGACCTGGTCGACGACCTTCACCGTCGCGTCGCCGACCGCATCGCCGAAGGCATGCCGGCGCTGATCGGACACTTCCCGGGCGCGCCGCACGCGGTCACCGCGATCGTGGCCGACGACGAACCCGACGCGATCTCGTGGCACACCTGGCATACCTATCCGCAAGCCGGTGAAGTCGTGCTGACCACGAGCAGGCTGGGTCGGGGCGCGGTGATTTCGGCGTGAGTGTGTCTCCCCCTGGCGGTTTCGGCGCACCCGAGCCCGATCCGCTCCGCTCGCTGCGTCGTACCCGAAACATCATCATCGCCGTGATCGCCGGGGTGGCCATCCTGATCCTGATCGGCTCCTGCGGCTACAACGCCTTCAAGCAGAACAATGCTCGCCAGTACGTGACGTCGAACTATCAGCGCGACGCATCGCTCGACGAGAGCGGAGTGCAGGCCTACATCGCCGACGGCACACCGTCGAAGGTCGCAGACGAGATCAGCGACGCCGAGAACCCCAACGACCGGCGCGAGGGTGATGCCGCCGCAGCGGGCGCCGTGGCCGGATCGCTGTTCATGCAGTACCCCGACTACCTCATCGGCCTCTTCCCCTACGGCAACGACAAGACACGCGTGATGGTCAGTCGCGATTACCGGTCGGGCTACAACCACTATCACAACTACGTCGGCGGATATTGGGTTCCCACACCGAATTTCGGCGGCAACGGGAGCGACAACCGCGGCGGCGGAAGCAACGGAGGCGGAAAATGACCTTCGACGACGATCACCCTCACAGCACGACGGACCACGAAGAACCGGAGAATACTCATGATCTCGATAGGTGACATCGCGCTCAACGCCGCCTACGCCGCGGCCTACTCGGGTGTCGGGGTCCTCCTGATGCTCATCTCCTTCGCGGTCCTCGACGTGCTCACGCCCGGCAACCTGCGCCACCAGTTGTGGGCCGACCGAAATCGCAACGCCGGCATCCTCGTTGCCACCAACCTGCTGTCGGTCGCGATCATCGTCACCGCGGCGATCGTGTCCAGCGAGGGACGGCTCGCGGTGGGGCTCACGTACACAGTGGTCTACACCATCATCGGAATGGCCGCAATGGCACTCACTTTCGTCATCGTCGACCTGTTCACGCCCGGCAAGCTCGGCGAACTCGTCGTCGACACCGAAAGTCACCCGGCCGTGTGGGTACACGGCGTCACCCACGTCGGCACCGCGTTGATCATCGCCGCCTCTATCTTGTGACGCCAACCCCTGAGCATGGATCGCCCCGAAATGCCGCTGCCTGAGCTCCTTCCGCTGCCTGAGGTGCGACGAGCGCTAGCGAGGAGCCTCGAAGGCCTGGTGAGATGACGTCGCCAGACCCTTCGAGGCTCGTCGCTGGCGCTCCTCACACCTCAGGGAGCGGGAGGACGACCGGGAGCGGGCAGGCTACCGGGAGCGAGAAGACGACCGCTACCCGCTGGTCCCGATCCGCGCTCCTGGCCGTCGTCTTTGTCTGCGCTGCTTGTGGTCTCGTCTACGAGCTGGCCCTGGTGTCGTTGGGGTCGTTCCTGATCGGCAACACCGCAACCCAGGCGTCGATCGTGCTCGCGGTGATGGTTTTCGCAATGGGTGTCGGGTCGCTCGCCGCCAAACCGCTTCAGCCGCACTCGGTCACCGCGTTCGCGGTGATCGAACTGGCCCTCGCGTTGCTCGGTGGATTGTCGGTGATGGCGCTGTACGCGGCGTTCGCCTATCTTGCGCTGTACACGCAGGCGCTCGTGGTGGTCGCGTTTGTGTTGGGTCTGCTGATCGGTGCCGAGATCCCGCTGCTCATGGTTCTGCTGCAACGGATTCGGCGGCAGGAGGCGGGCTCGGCGGTCGCCGACATCTTCGCCGTCGACTACATCGGCGCCCTCGTCGGCGGCCTGTGTTTCCCATTCCTGCTGTTGCCGTTCTTCGGTCAGCTGCGGGGTGCGCTCGTGGTCGGCCTGGTGAACGCCGCGGCTGGTTCGTTCTTGGTGTTCGTGGTGTTCCGGCGGTCGTTGAGCCCGATGCGGATGGCACTGCTCGGCACCGCCGCCGTAGCGGTGGTCGCGGCGCTGGTCGCGGCTCTCGTCTACTCGTCGAAGTTCGAGGTCACCGCCCGTCAGGCGCTGTACCGCGATCCGATCGTCGCGGCCGAACGCACGCCATATCAGGACATCGTCATCACCGAGCGTCGTACCGCCGAGGGACCGGACACTCGGCTCTACCTCAACGGCGACCTCCAGTTCTCGTCGATCGACGAGTACCGGTATCACGAGGCGCTGGTGCATCCGGCGATGTCGGGAGCACATGCACGGGTACTGGTGCTCGGTGGCGGCGACGGCCTGGCCCTGCGGGAAGTACTCACCTACCCCGACGCCGGGGACATCACCCTTGTCGAACTCGATCCCGAGATGATCCGTCTCGCCCGGAACGACGAGCGGCTCGTGCGCTTGAATCGCGGATCGATGACAGATCCGCGCGCGCGGGTGATCACCGCCGACGCCTTCACCTGGCTGCGGCAGGCGAACCAGCGCTACGACGCGATCATCATCGACATGCCCGACCCCGACGAATCCGCCACCGCCAAGCTGTATTCGACGGAGTTCTACGCACTGGCCCGCGCGCACCTGGCCGACGGTGGACGGATGGTGGTGCAGTCGGGATCACCGTACTTCGCGCCGAAGTCGTTCTGGTGCATACAGTCCACCCTGCGCGACGCAGGGCTCTGGACGCAGCCGTACCACGTCGACGTACCGTCCTTCGGCGACTGGGGTTTCCACCTCGCCGCGAACGAGCCGGTTCCACTCGCCGTGCACGCTCCCAGACCGCTGCGATTCTTGAGCCCCGACGAACTCGCGTCGGCCGCCGTCTTCCCGCTCGACCGCCCACCCCTCGACATGCCGCCGTCGACGCTCATGGACCCCCGCATCCTGCGGTACGCCCAGAGTGAGTGGACCGTTTACTGATCTCCCGACCCTCGTTGACCGTGCGTCGCAAACCGTTGACCGTGCGCCTCAAACCGTTGAGTGGGCACGCGGGACGCACGATCAACGATTTGGGATGCACGATCAACGATTTGGGCAGAGTTACAGCGGGCCCGAACGCCACCGATGAAGATGAACGCATGGACCGGTACGACGATGTCTAGCGGATTGGCGGTGTTGATCGCCGTGCTCGCGACGATCGTCGTCGTCGGTGTCATCATGCTGATCCGGACGCGGCGAGTGGTCGCGACCCCCACCGAGCGTGCGGTGCACACCACCCTGCACACGGCATCGCGGGCCGCGCGGTCGCTGCGTACCGGGCTGACCGCGGAGTCCGCCGCCGAAGCGCTGCCCCACCTCCGATCGCTCACCGCCGCCGACGCCGTGGCTCTCTACGACGACGAACCACGTCGCCTCGCACACAACCCGGTCGACGACGACATCTGGGACGCCGACATGCTCGCCCACGCCGACCGGGCCGCCGCGTCGGCCGCCGACAACCAGCGCCGCGTCCTGTCGACCGACCCGTCGTACTCCGAATCACCGGTGCGGGCACTCATCGCCCAACCCCTGGTCGCCGGGGATGAGCGGCTCGGCGTCCTCGTGGTCGCGACCACGCGCCGACCCGGGCCGGGCATGCTGGGCGCGGTTGCCGAGGTGGCCCGGTACGTGTCGAGCCAGGTCGAACTCGCCGACCTCGACGCCTCCCGCGCCCGCCTCGACCGCGCCGAGGTCCTCGCCCTGCGCGCACAGATCAGCCCGCACTTCATCTACAACGCCCTCAACACCATCGCGTCCTTCGTCCGCACCGACCCCGACCGCGCCCGCGAACTCATCCTCGAGTTCGCCGACTTCACCCGCTACTCGTTCCGCGCGGCCGGCGAGTTCACCCTGCTCGCCGACGAACTGCGCAACATCGACCGCTACCTCACCCTCGAACGCGCCCGATTCGGGCCCGCGCTCGAGGTGCGTCTGCACGTCGCGCCCGAGGTGCTCAACGTGGTGGTGCCGTTCCTCGCCCTCCAACCCCTGGTGGAGAACGCCGTCCGACATGGTTTGGGCGGCAAGGGCGGTGGCGTCATCACCATCACCGCCCGCGACGAGGGCACCGACTGCGTGATCACCGTCGAAGACGACGGGGTTGGCATGGACCCGGAGATGCTGCGCTCAGGTGTGCTCGACGCGCTGGAACCGTCTGCGCCAACTACCTCGGGACCGAACCCTTCGGGAGAGACCTCCGAGGGTGCTCACGTGGGGCTCACGAATGTCGACCATCGACTGCGCGCGGCCTTCGGCAACGATTACGGTCTAGTGGTCGAGACCGCGGTCGGTGCGGGCACCAAGGTCGGGATGCGAGTACCGAAGTTCCGCGCGGGCGTGCACGTTTAGGAGGTGACCGATGGACGATCTCGTGGTCCTCGCCGTCGACGACGAGCGACCGGCGCTCGACGAACTGTGCTACCTCCTCGAGCGACAAGAGGCCGTGGGGACCGTTCTCGCCGCGTCCGATGCCACTGGCGCGCTGCGCGAACTCAACGACCATCACATCGACGCCATCTTCCTCGACATCAACATGCCCGGACTCTCCGGACTCGAACTCGCCGGCGTGCTGGGCCGCTACACCGAGCCGCCGGCCATCGTCTTCGTCACCGCGCACGACGACAAGGCGGTCGACGCCTTCGAGGTCGGCGCACTCGACTACCTCCTCAAACCACTGCGCGAGGATCGGCTGGCACAGGCCGTGGACCGCGTGACGAGCAATCGAGACAATGCAGATTCCACGCCACAACCGCAGAGCGACAACGTGACCGGCACCACCGACGCATCGGACGAGGTGATCCCGGTGGAGATGAGTGGCGTCACCTCGCTGGTCCGACGCGACTCCATCTCATGGGTGGAGGCCGTCGGCGACTATGCCCGGCTACACGCCGACTCCGGCGCACACCTCGTGCGAATACCGATGTCCACCTTGGAATCTCGCTGGCAGGATCACGGCTTTGCCCGCGTGCATCGCTCGTATCTGGTCGCCCTCAAGATGGTCACCGGGTTGCGCACGTCGGGGTCGACGACGGTAGTCAGCGTCGGCGAGAACGGCCGATCTCCCGCGGTAGAGCTTCCAGTCAGCCGACGTCAGCTGCGTGAGATCAAGGACCGCATCATTCGAGACCCGCTCCGCACCTATCGCTCTGGGGAACCAGGCGGGCGAACATGACCTCGAATCCGCCACCACGTGAACGGGTTGTCCTCGCGTCCCGACGCGGCGCACGTACCGTCCGGACCCGGGTGGAGGTGCAGGAACAGACCGAGGTCGGCGACACGCTGGTTCGTGGCCTGATGCGTGCCCAGCTCGGGCTCGCACTTCGGCTCGGCGGTAGTCTGCTGGTTCTGATCGTGGCAATTCCGTTGCTGGGACTGGCTTTTCCCTCACTTGGCGAGCTCACCGTGTTCGGCATCCGGTTGCACTGGATCGTCCTCGGGGTCCTCCTCTACCCAATCGTGTATCTGACCGGCTGGCTGTACATACGGCTCGCCGAACAAGCCGAACGCGACTTCATGGGTGTCGTCGACGACGACAGGGACACTGATTTCGACGACACCGATTCAGACAGTGACGGCCCGTGAACCAGCACGTCGACGCCCTGACCGCGGCAGCCCTGCTCGTCGCGGCGGTGGCGACCATCGCGGTCGGCGCCTACGGCGGACGGTTCTCGCGAACCACGTCGGACTTCCTCGTGGCTTCGCGGACGGTCGGGTCGCGGTGGAATGCCGCCGCCGTATCCGGCGAATACCTCTCGGCAGCATCCTTTCTCGGCGTTGCCGGACTTGTCGCGAAGTACGGTGCCGACGCACTCTGGTATCCGGTGGGGTTCACCGCGGGCTACCTGGGGCTACTGCTGTTCGTGGCCGCACCCCTGCGTCGCTCCGGCGCCTACACGGTGCCCGACTTCGCCGAGTTCCGATTGTCGTCGAAGCCGGTGCGCACCACGGCGATGATTGTCGTGGTGGTGGTCTGCGTGCTCTATCTGATCCCCCAATTCCAGGGCGCCGGACTGACACTCAACATTCTGCTCGGCGCCCCAGTATGGGTCGGTGCTGTTGCTGTTGGAGCCATCGTTATCGTCAACGTGGTCGGCGGCGGCATGCGGTCGATCACCTTTGTCCAGGCATTTCAGTATTGGCTCAAACTCACCGCCATCGCCATCCCCGCTCTGGTTCTCGTCGGCGTATTTGCCGGGGACCGAGCACATCTCGGCGACCCCGCACCGCCTCGCGTCTCGGTCGCCACCACGGTCGACGTCACGACTGACGTGCTGGTCACCGTGAGTGATCCGGCCGGCATGCGCATCTCCGGGACCGTGGATGGCCGCGCGGTCGACGACGAGCCGATCCTCGCGCCGGGACAGCACCACATCTCGGCGGGCAGCGTGATCGCCCTCGACGCCGGGGCCGCGACCCCGGTCATCGCCGGCGCGCCGGCCACCGGTTCGGAATGGATCTCCCCCGGCCACGGTCTCGGTGGCGATCACGCTCTCTACCAAGTGCTTTCGCTGATCATTGCGACCTTCCTCGGCACCATGGGCCTGCCACACGTCCTGGTGCGGTTCTACACCAACCCCGACGGCCGGACCGCGCGTCGGACGGCGCTGACCGTGATCGCGCTGCTGTCGCTGTTCTATCTGTTTCCGTTGCTGCTCGGCGTGTTTGCGCGCCTGTACGTCCCCGAACTGCTCATCACCGGCACGGCCGACGCCGCTGTTCTGCTGTTGCCGAGCGCCGCGGTGGGTGGTGTGGGCGGCCAGATTCTTGCCGCGCTGGTGGCGGCCGGCGCGATCGCCGCGTTCCTGGCCACCTCGTCGGGCTTGCTCGTCAGCGTCGCCGGAGCATTGGCCACCGACGTTCTGCGCGGCAGGGTTCGTGACTTCCGTCTGGCCGCGGTGATCGGCGGCCTCATCCCGGTGGGACTGTCCTTGGCGGCGACGTCGCTGGAACTGTCGCGGACCGTCGGCCTGGTGTTCGCGGTCGCCGCGTCGACGTTGTGTCCTCTTCTGGTGCTCGGCATCTGGTGGCGCGGGCTCACCGCGCCAGGCGCGATCGCCGGCCTGATCGTGGGCGGCGTATCGGCGGGCGTAGCCACCAGCCTCGCGATCGCCGGTGTCGCCGACGACGACGCATTCAACGGCTGGCTCGCGGTCATCATCGGGTACCCGGCCGCAGTCACCGTGCCGCTCGCGTTCGGGACCATGATCGGCGTCAGTCTGGCCACCCGCAGCCGGGTGCCCGCCGATCTGTCACGCACGTTTGCACGAATGCACGTGCCCGAACGCCTCGGCATGGGCGTCGAGCGACTCCCGGGCGACTGACCTTCTGAACTGGGCAAATGCGATAGTGCCGTGGCCGCAAAATCTAGGGGAAGAACTTCTTCCCCGGGGTATGTAGTCGTCCGCGAGAGTTTTCTGGGGGAGGACTCCAAGGGTAGGGGAAGAAGTTTCTTCCCCTACTTTTGTGGGGCGCACCGGCGGACCGATGGTGCTTCTGCCGGGCCAGATGGACGGGCCAGCGCCACTCACGACGTCCAGACGGCGAGCCCGACATGTGGTGCGGCATGGACGAAGTCGTTGTCCGCGGTCAGCAATGTGAGCCCGTGGGCAATCGCAAGTCGCGCGATCAGAGCATCGATCGTGCCCAACTGGACCCCTGCACTGCGGCACAGGTTCTTCAGGTCGGCAGCGGCGACGTGGTCGTCGCGGTCGGGTGCAACAACCGGCACCGACGCGAACCGTTCGAGGATGACCCCGCGCGTGCGCTCCGGCACGAACCCCTGGAGTAGCTCCTGAATGATGAGTCCGGTGGTGACGACGAGGTCACCACCGACGAGTAGCCGTCGCAGTTCGACGACGTGCGGGTTGTCGAGCTGAGCGTCGCGCCGCAACGCCAGCGACCAGACGCTGGTGTCTGCGAGAACGCTCATCCGCGCGAACGCTGCGCCTTGTAGTCGAAGGTCTCGTCGGGATCGAGCGAACCGAAGAGGTCGACGATCTTGGCTTGTTCACGTCGGGCGATGAACTCCTCGAGCGCGCGAGTGACCGTGTCCTTCTTGGTGCGTTCACCGCCGACCCGAAAAGCATGATCGAGCAGTTCCGGGTCGATCGCGAGATTTGTGGCCATCTGTGTACCTCCTTACACATGATCCCACACACTGCGAACGGCAACCGCTCGTCGGCACATTTCGACCGTCCGGCGCACAGCCGGTGGACTTCGGCGTGTGACCCGCGCCACGCATTGCGATGTGATCCACGCCTCAGCAAGTCTGACTCCAGTTACCCGTCACAGCTGGGAGGAAACCCGTGTCGACCGTCGACCAACCACCACCTCAGTCACACCTACCCACCGGCGAGGCCTATCTCGCCATGCAGGAGAGCGATCAGTTCCAGGACCTCAAGCGCACCCTGCGTCGCTTCGTGTTCCCGGTCTCGGCGTTCTTCCTGGCCTGGTACGCGATCTACGTGCTGCTCGGCGCGTTCGCGCACGACTTCATGGCCACCAAGGTCTGGGGCAACATCAACCTCGGACTCATCCTCGGACTGCTGCAGTTCGTGACCACCTTCGTCATCACCGGCCTCTACGTGCGGTTCGCCAACCGCGAACTCGATCCCAAGGCCGAGGCCATCCGCGACCAGATGGAAAGTGAGGTATCGGCATGACCGGCCAGAACACCATGGTGCTCGCCGCAACGGTCGGCAGCCCCGTCGCCAACATCTCGATCTTCCTCGCGTTCGTGGCGGTCACGATGTACGTCGTCATCCGCGCCAGCAAGAACAACAAGTCCGCCGCCGACTTCTTCACCGGCGGCCGCGGCTTCTCCGGGCCGCAGAACGGTATCGCCATCGCGGGCGACTACCTCTCGGCCGCAAGCTTTCTCGGTATCGCAGGCGCCATCGCCGTCTACGGGTACGACGGGTTCCTCTACTCCATCGGCTTCCTCGTCGCGTGGCTCGTCGCTCTCCTGCTCGTCGCCGAATTGCTCCGCAACACAGGCAAATTCACCATGGCCGACGTCCTCAGCTTCCGCCTGAAGCAGCGTCCGGTGCGACTGGCCGCGGCGATCTCCACGCTCGCGGTGTCGTTGTTCTACCTGCTCGCCCAGATGGCCGGCGCCGGTGGGCTTGTCGCGCTGCTGCTCGACATCGAGGGTCGCCTCGGACAATCGATCGTCATCGCCGTCGTCGGCGCCCTGATGATCGTCTACGTCCTCATCGGCGGCATGAAGGGCACCACCTGGGTGCAGATCATCAAGGCCGTGCTGCTCATCGCGGGTGCGGCGATCATGACCTTCATCGTTCTCGCCAAGTTCGGTTTCAACATCTCCTCGCTCCTGGGTTCGGCCCAGGACGCGATCAGCGACTCCGAGTCGAAGAAGGTCGCAAGCCGCGATGTGCTCGCGCCGGGCGCCCAGTACGGCGGATCGATGACCTCGCAGATCAACTTCGTGTCGCTGGCCATCGCGCTGGTGCTCGGCACCGCGGGTCTGCCGCACGTGCTGATGCGCTTCTACACCGTGCCGACCGCCAAGGAAGCCCGACGCTCGGTGGTCTGGGCCATCGCCCTGATCGGCGCGTTCTACCTGTTCACGCTGATCCTCGGCTACGGCGCGGCAGCCCTCGTCGGACCCGATAAGATCCTTGCCGCGGCCGGCGGTCAGAACGCGGCGGCACCGCTGCTCGCCTTCGAACTCGGCGGCGTGGTCCTGTTGGGAATCATCTCCGCGGTCGCCTTCGCGACGATCCTCGCGGTCGTGGCCGGGCTGGCGATCACCGCATCTGCCTCCTTCGCCCACGACATCTACGGCAGTGTCATCAAGCGCGGCAAGGCAAGTGAGGACGATCAGGTGCGGGTGTCGCGCTACACCGTCGTGGTGCTCGGCATCATGGGCATCGTCCTCGGTATCCTCGCCAACGGCCAGAACATCGCCTTCCTGGTGGCGCTGGCCTTCGCGATCGCCGCGGCGGCCAACCTGCCGACCATCGTGTACTCGCTGTACTGGAAGCGGTTCAACACCCGCGGCGCGCTGTGGAGCATCTACGGCGGTCTGGGCTCGACGATCATCCTGATCATCTTCTCGCCGGCGGTCTCCGGTGCGTCGACCTCGATGATCCCGGGCTCCGACTTCGCATGGTTCCCGCTCTCGAATCCGGGCATCGTGTCGATCCCGCTGGGCTTTGCCCTCGGCATCATCGGCACCTTCACCTCACCCGCCGACAAGGGCACTCCGGAGCGCAACGCCGAGATGGAGGTTCGTTCACTGACCGGTGTCGGCGCCGAAAAGGCGGTCGCGCACTAGCGATTTCGACGCAGAGGTTGCAGTTTGACGCGCGTGAGGCGTCGAACTGCAACCTTTGTCGTTGTCGGACCGCTATGCCGCGCTCACCGCAATCCGACGACATCCACGCTTGTGACCTTGTAGCTGTGTGCGTCTGTCCGCATGCACAGCACCAACAGCCCACCGGGGACGGTCATCACGCCGCCTTCGTCGCGTCCGCACGGACCGGGTCGGCTCACGACGCGGCCGTCGGGCGAGATGGTCACGATGGCTCCGGATTCGGGGCGACCCAGGGCCGTTACTGCGGTGTCGCCGACGAGGGTCCACCACTGTTCTGCCCGGACGTCGCTACTGAAGACCTCACGCGCAGAATGATGTTCGACGCGACCAGCAGGAAGCCTGAGGAACATCACTTGATCTGACGTGCTTGCCAATGGAGTGATCGCACCGGACGGCGGCCACTCGCTGCCGTATCGATCCACGAGCCAATACTCACTCTTCGTGCTGTGTGGCACGACCTCGCGCACTCCACGCGACCTGGTGTCGACGGCCACAATTCCGGTGTCCCACGTCCGGTAGTCGGTGCCGCCCATGGACACCTCGATGGCCAATACCGAACCGGATCGCGCCAGCGCCCGAATCACGCGGCGCGGCCACTCTTGCGACCGCACCGCCCACTCGGGCATGGCGATGTAGCGTTCGATTCCGCTGTGCACGTCCAGCATTCGCAGCCACCGCCCGCTCACCGAACAGCGGTCCTCTTGAACGATCACACGCTCGACGACCATGAGGCTCTCGGCGTCGGTGCAGTCCGACGCTCCCATCACCCAGCGCACCTTGCCGGTCCTGGGGTCCATCGCCGCCACCGCCGCGTGCTGGGAACTGCGATCGTCCTTGGTCACCGCGATGACATCGGGGGTCGCGTCGTAGACGTCCCAACCCTCCGAATTCACCCATCGCACCGAACCCGTCATCGCGTCGACTCCGACAATCCATCGACTGCAGGTCACGACGACCGTCGCATCGCGGCCGATACCGGTAGTGCGGACCGACGCCTCGGCGCGCGGACTCGCGACCCCCAATGTGCGGCTCATGCGACGCAGGAGCTCGCCCCCGCACAGGCTTCCGAGATCTGAGGACTCGATAGACCACCGTCGCGCCCCGGTCGAGCCGTCATAGGCCACCAGACCGTCCGCACCACGCACCACAAAGCCCGGGCCTGCCTCGAGGACATCTCCCGCTGAGCGAGCTGGGATCGTGTACGCGATGCGGGTTCCGACGGTTGTCGGCAGCGGCGGCACAGGCACCGACGCCGCCTTTGGCTGGTGAATACTCCTGCCCACCAGTCCTTTCCCACCAGCATAGCCGGCACCGACGACGCTGATCGCCACGATCGAGGTGAGGGCAACGAACACTGCGGCGCCACGAACTCGGCGTTCGCGCGGAATCGTTGTCGGCCGCACCGCGCCGATCAAAAGTACGAACCAGGCGGCCATCAGCAGACCATCCGAGACCCGAATCCACATCACGACCGGTGGCAGCAGCGGCCCGTCAAACTCCTTGTCCGCCGTCGAACCCATCGGAGTCAGCCACAGCCAGCCGACACCCAAGGACGCCAACAGCAGGAGCCCAAAGACGGGGCCTGCAAGATCGAGGTCGGCTGACCGACGTCTCCACACCACGACAGCCGTAATCGCGATGGCCGCCGCCAACAGCGGAACCGCCACAGCCGCAATCACCAGATACCGGTCCGTCTGAGGTGAGGTGAAGTCGCCGATCCAGTTGTCGGGATGCCGGTGCGCCACTGCATAACCGGTGAGCACAACGCCCGCCACGGCCAATCCGATTGCTGACGCGATCGACAGTGGAGTTCGCGACCCGACGCGCGGTCGGTCGACGCTCGTCGTCGTGATGGCATCGGTGTTCGAGTCGTCCCCCGGCATCTGCATAGACTAACGGCCGCAGGCGGTTCGGATCACTGCCGAGTCCTCGCTGTGGACAACTCAGAACCGTTGTGCAGCGAGCTCTCCGGAGCCATCCCAACGAAGGTACGCTCTGCTCGTGCAGGACGGGGCAGACACGGAAACATCCATCGCCGATGACGTCTGGGAACCGACCGATACCGACAGAGACATCGAACGACCATGGTCACCGATCCTGTCGGCGTTGGTGATCGGATTCCTGGGCGCATCACTGACATGCCTCGCTTACGCGATCATCGCGCGGCCGACCGGGATGCCTGCTCCGGTGAACGTGGCCATGGACGGTGTGCTTGTCCGGACGGGGTGGATGGTCGGTACGGCCACCGTCCTCGTCGGCCTCTACTACTTCGTCGGCAGGGTGCACATGTGGTCGAACAGGACTCGCCACCGAATCGCCGCGCTGTCCACGCCGATCCTGGCCGTCGCGGGTGTCTGTGTCATCATCGCCCGATTCCGCGGCACAACCATGGCCGCATTCACCGATACCTTTGATGCCCAGCGAAACTCCGCATCGACGTTGGCTACGGCCGCGGCGACAGCAGCTTGGTTGTCTGCCTGCGCGGCGCTGGCTGTGCTCGTCGTGGTCGCTCTGTTCTCCTACGGTCCGGCACGAGAGGCGATCGGATTGGCTGTCCAACCACCGCCGCGTGAGCACCACCGGCACCGCACTCCTGGCCACCGGCCGCGCTGGACGGTTGCGGTGGCTGTCGCTGCGGCGATCCTCATCTCGATTCCGGCGATCGTCGTTGCCGCCACACAGAGCTCGTCGTCGAATGGGCCGTTGACCGGTGAAACCGCCGCTCCGACAACGATTGGCGGCCGCATTGGCCTCGAAGTCCAGGAACGCTATCGCATTGCTGTCGGTGACGCGGACCGGGTCGTTCCGGCCGGCGCCGGGTTCGTCCGAGTCGAGTACGACTTCACCATGTCCGGAAGACCCGACACGATCGAGGGCTACGACGGCCGCACCGGGGAGCGGCGCTGGTGGCTGTCAGCCCCACAGGTGTCCCCGTACCTACCACGGAGCACCGGCATCGGTCACGGATCGGTGGTGATCACCGCGGTGACAACGAAACTCGCCCGGAATGTCGCCGAGTCCGAGTCGGTCATCGGCATCGACGCGATGACTGGCCGGGTTCTCTGGACCAGAACTTCCGAGGCACCGGCCACCGTCTTCGGGACCTCACCGGACGTGGCCTTGATCGCCGATTCTGTGCCAGAACCGCCGGGCGTCACAGCGTCGGCGCGTTCGCAGCATTGGACGGCGATCAATCCTCGCACCGGCGAAGTTCTGTGGCAGCGCATATTTCGGTACGGATGCAATTCCAGCGGTACCCTCACCACCGATGCGGTGATCATCACCGCATGCGACAGCAGCGATGTCGGCCGCAGCGGCGTGCTGCTGGGCGATTCGAGCGAACTGGCGACGATTCTCGATCCCGTCACCGGAACCCGGCGCGGCACGATCACACGCGCGATACTCGGTGCGCGACAGTCAGATCGGGTGTCTTTCGTCGACGCGCGGGGCCCACACGCCCTGCTGACGGTTGGTCGACGCGACATCCTTGTCGACGTGAACACGCTGGACACCAAGTCCGTTGCGGGTGCCGCACAGTTCATCGACGACCAATCGATTCTCTTGGTGACCAGGCGATCGGACCGGAAGGACACTTCATCGATCTACTTGGTCGACTCCGCGCGGACGGTTCGCACACCGCTACAGGCAGAGTCCGCCTGGGCAACCACGCTGGAGGCGTCGTGGACCTCGGTGAACGGCGGTTGGTTCGCACTGGGCGACGTCAGTGTCGGGACTCGGCCGACACCGGAACCACCGCACTGGCCCGGTCTCGTGGCGATCGGTATCGACGGACACGCGCACGCACTGCCGGTGCCCTGCGAGGACCCGCTGCAGTATGTGACATCGGTGCCGGGGGCGCTTGTGGTGAAGTGCCTCAACACCATCGTCGGTATGGCGTGAACCCGACGTCAGCGGCCTGACGCATCCTGAATCCGCGCAAACGGTTGCGCCGCTTCGAGTTCGAAGGCCAGCTCGAGCAGTGAGCGTTCCTTGCCGAGGTCGGCCATGAAGTGGATGCCGATGGGCAGGCCGGTGGCGGTCTGGCCGAGTGGGAGACTGATCGCCGGGGTGCCCGAGGTGTTGTTGGCCGGGGTGAACGCGACGTAGCGGGTGAGTCGTTCGAAGGTATCGGCGAAATCGCCTGCGGGGTCGAGGTATCCGATCTCGGGGGTGGTGTGGGCGAGGGTTGGGGTGAGGACCAGGTCGAAGCGGTCGAACATGCCGCGGAAGGCCGCCGTCGAACGTTTGAGCCCTCGAATGGCCGACGGCATCCGCCAGAACCGTCGCAACGCCATCCGGGACAGGCCGCGCGTGAAGGGGTCGAGTTGCGAACGGTCGAAACCCTTGTCGATCACGCGTTTTCCGAAGTGGTCGAGCGAAAAGGCCAGCAGCGCCCAGTAGTCGGTGAAGTCCTGGATGTAGTCCCGGTCCACCGGCAGCGGAACCATCTCGGTTCGATGGCCGAGCTTCTCCACCAGCTCGGCCACCTCGGTCACCGCCCGCTGGGTCTCCATGTCGAGAAGCTGGCCGGTCAGCGGCTCCGTTATGAGTGCGATCCGCAGTCGACGCTGACTCGGGCCCTCGACGAGTCCAACCTGCTCGAGATCCGGCGCGGCCGCGAACCGCTCGGCGTCGGCGATGAAGTGCGCGGTGTCGCGGACCGACCGGCTGATGATGCCGTTGGAGATGATGTCGATCGGTGCCGCTTCGCCCTCCCGCGATGCGACGACCCGATCGCGGGACGGTTTCAAACCGACCAGCCCACACGCGGCCGCCGGGATACGGATCGAACCTCCGCCGTCGTTGGCGTGCGCGATCGGTAGTGCTCCGGCGGCAACGAGTGCCGCTGAACCGCCCGACGACGCACCCGAGGAGAAGTCGGTGTCCCAGGGGTTGCGCGTCGGGTCGCCGTCGACGAACTCGGTGGTCGCGGTGAGGCCGAAGGCCGGCAGCGTCGACGCCCCGACGACGTTGACGCCGGTCGAGAGCCACTGGTCGGTGAAGGCCTCGTTGATCTCGGCCGGACGCTCCGGCACGGCAGCGGACCCGTGCCGCGTCGGCAAGCCGGTGAACAGGGTGTTGTTCTTGATGATCGACGGCACACCGGTGAACGAGCCGGCCGGGAAGTCGTTGTCGACGGCACGTTTGCGGGCACGTTCGCGGTCGTCGTAGACGACGGCGTTCAGGTGCGGATTGACCGCGTCGATGCGGGCCAGCGCGGCCTCCACGGCCTCGGTCGCGGAGAACTCGCCAGCCACAATCCCCCGTGCGACGCCGACACCGTCGAGATCGCCGAGACAGTCATCACCAAACGCATGCACATGCTTCATGCAGGCCGAGCATAGCGTCAACAACCCCAGCCGCAGCGATGCACACCCTTGATGTGCCCGTCCAGGCCGGCCACCAGATGCGAATCGAGGCTGATGTCGTTGACGCCCATCCAGATCTCGCCGCCGTCGTCCCCGCCGATCGTCACCCGGAACTTGGCTTGTCCTACAGTGGCTGCGCTGATGCCGAGCCGAGCCGGGGCCGATGCGATGAGGTCGGCCACGCTGTCGGCGTCGACGTCGGCAAGATCGACGACCACGTCGGGCGATCCGGTCGAGTTCACCGATAGTCCGCTGTAGACCTGCGGATTGTGGAACTCACCGCCGGGCGAGAAGTCGTAGTGCACAGCGCCGGTGGGAGACTTCGGATCGAGGACATGCAGTACGGCGTCGTCGCGGTACAGGTGGACACCTTGCACGACAGTCGTCCCGAATCGCTGACGGGTGGCCTCGATGATCCCGCGTATCCCGCCGGCGGTGAACATTGCACCCTCCACCAGCGGATCAGATGGGACCGGCGCGCCGGCCTCATCGTCGGACGAGGCGCGGGTCACGACGACCACCCCCACTAGCAGGGCCACGACTGCGAGGATCGCCACGATGCCGAGGATCACGCGCGGGTCCACCGACCGCGTCGACGCCGAATCCGCGGGCGACTCCGTGCCACGCTGCAGGTCAGAGACGATGGAATCGAGTTCGCCAGTATTGATGCCGACTTGGCGTCCTCGACACGTTGGCGATGCTCACCGATACTGAGCTGCCCGTCCAGAAGGGCGTCGTCGAGGATCTGCATCGACGTCACCCGGTCGACGTCGCGCGCCCGTGTACCCGCCTGCGTTCTCCCCCGACCCGACTCATGGTCGGCCATGGCGCCAGGTTACGCCGCCTACGGTTCAGCGCGCCGTCATCGACAACACGTCGCGCACCAACCGCTCTGCCCACGCCTCCTCGACCGGCATCCCGAAAGCGCAGTGGTGGTAGAGCGGAGCGACGACGTGGTCGAGGACGAGGTCGACGGCCGGTACTGATTCGCCGCGTTCACGCGCGTGAGCGAGCATCTGTTCCACCTGGTCACGCCGGATTTCCCAGCGCGGGTAGGCGTCGACGATGTCGGTGCGGGCCCACACCATGGCCCGCAGATAGTTGCGACGACGAGGAGTGGTGAGGTCTGCGGCGATGCGCTGGGCCCATGCGCGCAGATCGTCGGCGAACACACCGGTATCGGGGACTGGTTCTTCGGCGGTGAGCACCTCGATCGCGACCTGCTCGAGCAGCACGTCCATCGACCCCCAGCGCCGGTAGACGCTGGACGGGTTGACCCCGGCCAACTCGGCGACCTGCGGGATGGTCATCGTCTCCCGCAGCCCCTGATCCAGGAGTTGCCCGACCGCGTCGAAGACGGCCGCCTTCACACGCTCGCTGCGGCCGCCGGGACGTTTGGCGATGCCGGTCGCTGTTGTCGGTTTGGTCATGATCGGGCCATTATTGCAAAGATCGTTGCTTTTGTGACCCCGTTTCGCGTACCGTCATGGTCGAGACGGCTGTCACAGCATCCCCCAAATCACTGCGACAGCCTGCAGCATCCCCCAAAGATCGACCGCGCGAACCGTTTCCGAGGTCTGCGCGTCAGCACCCGCCGGTGAGGAGTAAGACGGAACCATGCATCTCAAGTACAGCCCCGAAGAAGAGGCGTTCCGCGAGGAGCTGCGCAGCATCTTCTCGAAGGTTCCCGAAGAGATCCGGCAACGCAACGAGGCCGGCAAGATCAGCTATCCCGACGACATCGTCACCACCACGCGCATCCTCAACGAGCACGGCGTCGCGACGCCCGCGTGGCCGGTCGAGTGGGGCGGCAAGGACTGGACCCCGATCCAGCACCACATCTACCGCGAGGAGATGAGCCTCAACTTCGTGCCGGACCTGCTGCCGTTCAACGTCGGCATGATCGGCCCCGTCATCGCGCAGTTCGGGTCGCAGGAGATCAAGGAGCGGTTCCTCGCGAAGACCGCGAACGCCGACATCTGGTGGTGCCAGGGGTTCTCCGAACCCGAAGCCGGCTCCGACCTCGCGTCGCTCAAGACCAAGGCGGTCCGCGATGGCGACCACTACGTGATCAACGGCCAGAAGACCTGGACCACACTCGGTCAGTACGCCGACTGGATCTTCTGCCTCGCCCGCACCAACCCGGACGTCAAGAAGCAGGCCGGCATCAGCATGTTCCTGTTCCCGATGGACACCCCGGGCGTGGAACTGCGGCCGATCCAGCTGATCGACGGCGGTTTCGAGGTCAACGAGGTCTTCTTCAACGACGTCCGGGTGCCGGTCGAGAATCTCGTCGGTGAGGAGAACGACGGCTGGACCCAGGCCAAGTTCCTGCTCGGCAACGAGCGCAGCGGTATTGCACGCGTCGGCTACACCAAGACCAAGCTCGCGCGCGCCAAGGAATTGGCCGCACAGACACCGACCGCCAACGGCACCCTCCTCGATGACCCGTTGTTCGCGGCCCGTCTCGCCGAGATCGAAAATCAGCTGCTGGCACTGGAACTCACGCAGCTGCGGGTGGTCGCATCGTCGGCCGACGGCAAACCCAACCCGGCGTCGTCGCTGCTGAAACTGTTGGGCAGCCAACTGCAGCAGGCCGCCATGGAGCTGATCGCCGACATCGCCGGCCCCGACTCCCTCCCCGTCGCCGAACTCGACGCCGCGGCCGCCAACGGCAGCGCCGACATCGAATCCCCCGAATGGGCACAGCGCAGCGTCCCGACATACCTCAACTACCGCAAGGTCACCATCTACGGCGGTTCCTCCGAGGTTCAGCGCCAGATCATCGACAAAGCCGTTTTGGGCCTGTAAAGCCCTACCCGCCACAACCCAAGGAACATCATGGATTTCGAGCTGTCCGAAGAGCAGCAGATGTTGCGCGACACCGTCCGCGACGTCCTCACCAAGAGCTACGACGTGGAAACCCTGCGCGCGGTCACCGACACCGAGCGCGGCTGGAGCGAGAAGGTCTGGAAGTCGCTGGCCGACATCGGAATTCTCGGCATGACCTTCCCCGAGGCCGAGGGCGGCATGGACGCCGGCCCCGTCGAATTCACCAGCGTCATGACCGAGATCGGCCGCGCGCTGGCTCCCGAGCCATACCTGGATTCGGTTCTCGTACCGGGGTCGCTGCTCGCGATCGCCGACGACGAGACCCGCGTCGAGTTGCGTGAGGGCCTCGCATCGGGTGAGCTCATGATGGCCTTCGCCCATCATGAGGCCGGAAACCGCTGGCCGGAAAGCACCATCGAGACCACCGCGGATGCCGACGGCAACCTCACCGGACTCAAGAGTCTTGTCGGACACGGCGATTGCGCCCACAAGCTCATCGTGTCGGCAAAGGACGCCGACGGCGTGGGTCTGTACCTCATCGACGCCGACGCCGAGGGTGTCACCCGCACGCCGTACCGCACGCACGACCGTCGTCGTGGCGCCCAGATCGAGTTCGCCAACGCCGCCGCCCGACGCCTCGGCAGCGGCGACGCGTCGGACCTCATCGCCGACGCCGAGGTCGGGATCCAGGCCGCGCTCTGCGCCGAGGCGGTCGGCGCGATGGAGCGTTCGCTGGAACTCACCACCGAATACCTCAAGACACGCAAGCAGTTCGGCGTCACCCTGTCGACCTTCCAGGCACTGAGCCATCGCGCCGCCGACATGTACGTGCAGCTCGAACTCGCACGCAGCATGAGCCTGTACGCCACCACCTCACTAGCCGACGGTGTCGCCGACCCGGTCGTCGCGTCCCGTGCGAAGCTGCAGATCTGCACCTCGGGCCGCGCGATCGGCCAGGAAGCGATCCAGATGCACGGCGGTATCGGCATGACCGCCGAATACCCTGTCGGGCACTACGTGAGCCGCCTGACCGGCATCTCGCACACCCTGGGCGATGCGTCGTCGCACCTGAGCCGGTTGTCGGCGAACGTGGGCACCTACGAGATGGTGTCCGTCGGCTGAGCCTTCTCCCGCGTGACACCCCACTCGGCCGCCAGGAGCTGGTGCGATCGCTTCCTCGCCTCGAAATCGTGTGTGACGCTGGTGATCACGAGCTCGTCGGCGCCGGTGGCGTGGGCGAGGGTGTCGAGCCCATCGGCCACTGCCGACGGTGAGCCGACGAACTGGGTCCGAATGCGATCGTCCACCACGGCACACTGTTCGGTGGTGAGCGGGGGTGTCGACGCCGGATCGGGATACGGAGCTGCGCCACCGCCGGCCCGGATGCTGTGCACCCAGTGACCGTAGGTCGACGCGAGTTCGCGTGCGGCGGCGTCGTTGTCGGCGACCACCACGTCGGCCGACACCACGACGTAGGGCCGGTCGAGCCGCCCCGAAGGGCGGAATGCCGCACGGTAGGCCTCCACGGCCTCGAGAACCGTTGCGGGACTGACGTGATAGTTGGCGACGAACGGTAACCCCTCGGTACCGGCCACCTGTGCGCTCTGGCCTTTGCTGCTTCCGAACACCCACACGTCGACATCAGCGCCTTCGCCCGGAACAGCGTGCAGTGCGATGCCGTCGACACGGTACGAACCGCTCAGCAGCGCAAGGACATCCGCGACGGCGTCGGCGAAATCCTGCGGAGCTGCGCCCTCGAACTCCAGAGCTTGGGCGGCCGCCGCAATCCGCGGCGAGGCCAACAGGGTCTCGACCGGAAAGGCACGTGGGATCAACAGCCCGTCGACCACGCGTTCCGGTTCGGACCGCGTGACGGTGCCGCCGGTACGTACCGTGGCGATGGCTTCGGTCCGTCGCTGGCCCGACCGCCCGAGTCCCAGGTCGAGCCGACCGGGATGGACCGCATCGATGGTGCCGAAAGCCTCCACCACCGACGCCGGCGTGTGGTGCCCGAGTTGAACTGCCGCACTGCCGACCCGAATGCGTTGGGTGGCGGCGGCGATCAATGCGATGAGAGTTGCCGTCGACGATGACGCCACCGACACGAAATGGTGTTCGGCCAACCAGAATCGGCGATAGCCCGCGCCCTCCGCGACGCGCGCCAGTTCGATCGATCGTCGGATCGCCTCGGCCGGCGAGGATCCGTCCGCGATCGGAGCAAGATCGAGCACCGACAACGGGATCCGCGAATACCCACTCATCTCTCGCCACCGGGCTGTGCCGCGTAGGCCACATCGGGCAACACCCGTTCGCCTGCGCATCGACAGGATGAATCCGGACACAGCGTCGTCGCTCCCGTGGCTTCCGGCATCAGGCTTTCCGCGCCGCGAAGCAGCCACCGGTGCTCGCGTTCGAGAACACGCGCCAACCACGCCACCACAACACCTCCTCACCGTCGCCGACATCCCAGTCAGACGCAGATCGGCCGACGACGCGAGGGTTTGGCTCAGGGTGATCGATTCCCCGCACGGCGGAGTTGTCGGGTGCATGCCCGACGTTGTCCGGTACATGCCCGCACCCACTCACGAGCCGACGCAACCGCTGGTGGCGATCGCACTGACCCCGACCGGTCGCCATCCCGGGGCCTGGCGCGAGCCCGACGTGACGCCCGCGACGTTACTCGGGGCCCGACACTGGCGTTCGGTGATCGCCGCCGCCGAAGACGCACGTGCCGATTTCGTCACGTTCGACGACGGTTTCTCGGTGCACCGACTCGATACGGACGAGACCGACATTACGCGCACCGATGTCGTTGCGGGACAGCTCGACACGCAGCTTCTCGCCGCGCGGCTGGCGCCGATCACCACTGGTGTCGGCCTGCTGCCCACCGTGGTGACCACGCACACCGAGCCCTTCCACGCGTCGAAATCGATTGCCACACTGGACTACATCAGCCGAGGACGTGCCGGAGTGGTGGTGACCATCGACCCACGCCAGGAGCACGCGGCGCTGTTCGGCCGACGCGCCCTCGATTCGGTGTCGCATGCCGATCTGCTCGCGGAGGCAGCCGACTACGCCGAGGTTCTCCGTCGACTCTGGGACAGCTGGGAGGACGACGCGGAGATCCGTCACACCGCGACGGGCCGCTTCATCGACCGAAACAAGCTGCACTACATCGACTTCGAGGGAAGCCAGTTCTCGGTGCGCGGACCGTCGATCACCCCGCGACCGCCGCAGGGACAGCCGATCATCGCCGCCGACCTCGACAACCGATCCACATCCTTCGTGGGCACGACCGCTGACATCGGCTTCGCCGTCGGCAGCGACGACACGGCGATCGCCGACACCATCACCGCCGCACGGACAGCCGAGGCCCGGGCGGAGCGTGCCGGCAGTCCGCTCGCGATCCTCGTCGACCTGCTCGTCGTCGTCGACGACACCGCTGCGCAAGCCCGCGCCCGGCGCGCACGCTTCGACGAGTCAGCCGGCAGTGTCTACACGGGTGGCATCCCGGTGGTGGCGGGCACCGCGTCCGACGTCGCCGATCGGATCGCCGAACTGCTGGATCTGGGAGCCGACGGAGTTCGCCTGCACCCCGCAGCGATTCCGCACGACCTCCAGCGGATCGCCGCCGATTTGGCACCCGAACTCCGCCGTCGGCACCGCCTGCGGGAGTCCTACATCGACGGCGAGTCGCTGCGTTCCCGACTCGGACTCGGTCGACCGGAAAGCCGTTATGCCATTTCGGAATTGGTGGAGGCTGCCCGATGACCAAACAGGTCCACCTCGCCGCACACTTCCCCGGCGTCAACAACACGACGGTGTGGAGCGATCCCGCGTCGGGCAGTCACATCGAGTTCGATTCCTTTGTTCACTTCGCGCAGACCGCCGAGCGCGGCCTGTTCGACTTCCTGTTCCTCGCCGAAGGTCTGCGCCTGCGGGAACAGAACGGTCGGATCTACGACCTCGACGTCGTCGGCAGACCCGACACCTTCACCGTCCTCGCCGCCCTTGCCGCGGTCACCGAACACCTCGGTCTGGCCGGCACAATCAACTCGACGTTCAACGAACCCTTCGAAGTGGCACGGCAATTCGCGACACTCGACCATCTCTCCGACGGTCGAGCCGCCTGGAACGTGGTGACCTCCTGGGACGAGTTCACCGGGCAGAACTTTCGACGCGGCGGTTACCTGCCGCAAGACCAGCGCTACGTGCGCGCCAAGGCATTCCTCGAAGTGGCCACTGCACTATGGGATTCGTGGGAGCGCGACGACATCGTCGGCGACCAGGCGTCGGGCCAGTTCGTGGCCCGACCCGACGCGGGAGCATTCGCCCACCGCGACACCCAGTTCGACATCGCCGGCCGGTTCCCCGTCCCGCGCAGCCCACAGGGGCGGCCGGTGATCTTCCAGGCCGGCGACTCCGACGAGGGCCGCGAATTCGCCGCACAACGCGCCGACGCCATCTTCTCCCGACACTCCACCCTCGACGCGGGCACCCGCTTCTACGCCGACGTCAAGCGGCGCCTCGGCCGGTACGGCCGCGCACCGTCGGATCTGCTGATCCTGCCGGCGGCGACCTTCG
>NZ_JBEXMX010000046.1:0-42704 GCF_040610755.1 Gordonia sp. NPDC003585
GGGACCTGCGGCGGCGAGTTCCCACAGACCGGCGGCGAGGTCGAGGGCGTACGTGGGCGAGCCGAGCTGGTCGTCGACGACCGACACCGACTCGCGGGTGCGTTCGAGGCGACGCATGGTCCCCACGAAGTCCTTGCTCGCCTCGGTGCCGGTGTACACCCAGGCGGTGCGGACAACCGTGGTGCGCGGGTCGGCGGCCAATGCCGCCCGTTCGCCGGCGAGTTTGCTTGCCCCATAGACGGTCGCCGGGGTCACCGACGTGGAGTCGTCCGGCTCAAAGGGGTGTCGAGTGCCGCCTGTCGCCGTTGCCCCCGCCGCGGCGTCGCTGAACACGTAGTCGGTCGAGATGTGGATCAACCAGGCACCGGCCGGTGCCGTGGCGCGGGCCAGGTTGGCAGGTCCCTCGGCATTGACGAGAAAGGCACCGGCACGATCCGATTCGGCGCCGTCGACATCGGTATACGCGGCGCAGTTGAGCACCACGTCCCCACCGGCGAGGCCCCTCAGCGCGGCATCCACGGAGGAGCCATCCGCGATGTCGACGTCGGCCGAGGTCAGCCACTTCACCCGGGCCTGCAGACGAGCCGCTGCCAGACGCGCCCGAAGCGCCGACCCGAGCTGGCCTGCGGCCCCGAGTACGTAGACCGTCGTCGGCTCTGCATCTCGCATCCCCATGGGCACCATCGTGCCGTACGACGACACGACCTTGCGCGTCGCGTCGGGCTTCCATCGGCGTTGCGTGCCCGGATTCTCGAGTCACTTCAGTAGCCTGGCGTCAGAGAAACAACACCAGAAACGTCAACCACTCCAACAACGGCCGTCTCACGATGTGCCGTTGGCACGTGGTCCAGTCGAAAGGTATCGCCCACTCGTGGATCTCCCACCTGACGGCGCCAGAGGACGTCCGCGACCACGCCCCGACACCGCCCCGGATCCGCGCCGACGTCGTCGGCCGACCGACCCCGGCCGGTCGGGAGCACCCCGCACAGCGGGCGGCGAGCGAGCCCGCGACAAAGAATTTCGCGGCCAACAGCTCGGCGGCCAAGAGCTCGGCGACGAACACCAGCGGCGCGACTCGGCCACCGAGCCCCGAAAGCCTCGCCCGCGTAGACCCGCAGCCGACGCCGGACGTTCGGAGCCTCGTGAACCGCGCTCATCAGAACGGACCCGAGACCCACACGCGCGTGATCGCGGACCCGACCGGAGGAATCGCACACCGGCGGGCGGCGAACGTCCGCGACGTCCCGCGCGCCCCGGCGAGAAGGACGGCACGAATCGCCGGTCGTCCGGAGAAATCCACACACGTAAGACCGGCAGCAGGCCTCGGCCCGACGGTCGACCCCGAACCGACGATCGACCCCGCAGCGACGACCGACGCAGAATTGAGGCGGCATCGACCAAGCCGCGCCGACCGCGCCCGCCCGGCGGCAAACCGGAGCGTCCCGCTCGCAAGAAGGCGGCGGACGCTGTAGTCGACTCTGTGGCAGCCGAGTCTGGGGCAGCCGACTCTGTTGTCGCGGACTCTGCGGTCACCGACTCCGCCACGGCGCCACCGCCCGCCCGCACGGGCCCGAGAGGCCGCGGTTGGCTCGGACGTTCGGCGTGGGGACGCGGCTTCATCGCGCTGGTCTCGGCGGCGGTCTTGCTGTGCACCGGATACGCCTGGAACAGCATGAACAACCTGCAGGGCAAGATCAATCAGATCAGTGGTCTCGGGCTCGGTGACGCCGAGGACGGCGCCACCGACATCCTGCTGGTGGGCACCGATTCACGGACCGACGCCAAGGGCAACCCGCTGTCCGAGGAGGAGCAGCGGATGCTGCGCGCGGGCAACGAGGTGGCCACCAACACCGACACCATCCTGCTGATCCGGATCCCGAACGACGGGTCGTCGGCGACCGCGATCTCGATTCCGCGCGACTCCTACGTGAAGGCGCCGGGCATCGGGATGACGAAGATCAACGCCGCCTATGGAGCGACGCGCGAACGTACGCGCGTCGACGCCGTCAATTCCGGCAAGACCGAGAAACAGGCCGAGGCCGCAGGTGTCCTCGCCGGACGTAAGGCCCTGATCGACACCGTGGCCGGCCTGACCGGTGTGCGCGTCGACCATTACGCCGAAGTCGGCCTGTTGGGATTCGCCTTGCTCACCAAGGCGGTCGGCGGCGTCGAGGTCTGCCTCAAGGAGGCCAGCGCCGACCCGGTGACCGGCGCGAAATTCCGAGCGGGACGTCAAACCCTCAGCGGCCCAAGGGCACTCAGCTTTGTCCGACAACGTCACGGGCTCCCCCGGGGCGATCTCGACCGCATCACCCGTCAGCAGGCATATATGGCGTCGCTGACCCAGAAGATCCTGTCCGCCAAGACGCTCACCGATCCCGCCAAGCTCACCGATCTCGAGGAGGCCGTCTCCCGGTCGGTGGTCATCGACGACGATTGGGACATCCTGTCGTTCGCCGAACAACTGCGCGATCTCAGCGGCGGAAAGGTGAAGTTCGCGACCATCCCGGTGGTCGACGAACAGGGTTGGAGCGACGACGGCGAGCAGAGCGTCGTCCGCGTCGATCCGGACGCGGTCAAGAAGTTCACCGACGGGCTACTGAACGGCGGCAAGAGACAAGGCGAACGCAGCGACTACACGGTCGACGTGGTCAACGCCGGAACCGTTGACGGTCTGGCGTCGAATGTGGCGAACATCCTGACCAACAAGGGCTTCCAGGCCGGCCGCACGTCGACCGAGCCCGCCGACGTCCGCGACTCTGTGGTCTACGCACACGAGGACAACGAGGGCGCACGGATGCTTGCGCGCGACCTCGGTGGCGCACGAGTTCTTCTCGACCCCAACATCGACGCACATCGGCTGCGCGCGGTGCTGACAAACACCTACGCCGGCCCAGGATCGTTCTCCGACACCGGATCTCAGGAGGACAACCGTCCCGCCAGTGAGCGCGTCGGGAACAACCGTCCGCCCATCACCGCCGGCACCGACGGTCCGACCTGCGTGAATTGATGGCAGCCATGACCGCGCGCACCGTCACCGACGCCGTCTTCGGCGTCATCACCGACTGGTCGCGACCTCTGTTGACCTATTACGACGATCGGACGGGTGAGCGCACCGAACTGTCCGGCGCAACGCTGGGCAACTGGGCCGCGAAGACCGCCAATTACCTCATCGACGAGATCGGGGTGGTCTCCGGTGACGTCGTCCGCGTGGACTTGCCAGAGCACTGGCAGACGGCCGGCATCTTGCTCGGTGCCTGGTGGGCGGGCGCCGACATCCGACTCGGGCACGACGACGCGGCCGATGAGGTGGTCACGTTCACCGGCATCGACGGTATCGACGACCATCCCGACGCCGACGAACTCGTGATCGCCTCGCTCGACGCCTTCGCGCTGCCCCTTCGCAATTTGCCGCCCGGAGTCGCCGACTACGGCTCGGTGGTCCGCGTGCACGGCGATCAGTTCGCGTCGTCGTCGCAGGCCGGTCCGGCACTCGAGACGGCAACTGTCGCAGACGTTGTCGCCCAAGCATTTTCGGCTGCCGAACACGAGGGCATAGGTCCCAACACCCGTGTCCTCTCGACTCGGGAGTGGCACACGCCCGACGGCGTGCTCGCCCATCTCCTCGGCCCGTTGGTGGTCGGCGCGTCGCTCGTGCACGTCTCCGGCGCCAGGCCCGACGCACTCGACGCACGAGCCGCGACCGAGAAGGCAGACCTCATCCTGACCTGACTTACGACGCCGCACCCCTGCTGGTTGAGTAGCGAGGAGCGAGCCCTTCCCACACTCCTGAGGTCGAAGACCTACCGCGATCCGATCCCTTCGGGCAGAGTGGAGGCCATGCAGATTCCTGCGGTCGTGGGCCGGATCAACAAGAAGATCACCAATCCCATTCAGCGCCAATGGGCGCCAAAGCTCGCCCCGTACGCGATGGTCGAACATGTCGGCCGCAAGTCGGGCAAGAAGTACTCCATACCGGTTCTGGCGTGGGTCGACGGCGACCGACTGTCCATCGTCCTCACCTACGGACGCCACACCGACTGGGTGCGCAATGTGCAAGCTGCCGGCTCGTTCGGCCTGATCCGCAAATCCCGGCATTACACCGTGACCGGTCCGCGAGTTGTCCCGTCCGACTCCCCCGACATCGTCAAAGGCGCCAAAATTCCGGGCCGACTGTTCGATTCGGTGCTCATCGGCACCCTGCACGGCGCGTGACGCCGATGAGCCGGACACACACCGACGATCCGCTCGACGATTTCACCTCCGAGGACGTCACCTACGACGGCGCAACTCGCCGTGTCTACCGCAAGGGCACCGGGCCTGCGGTGATCGTCATCGCGGAGATGCCCGGGATCAGTCCCAAGGTGGCCGATTTCGCGCGGCGGGTTGCCGATCTCGGTGCGACCGCCGTGATGCCGTCGCTGTTCGGGGTCGACGGACGCGATCCCCGACCGTCGAGTCTCGGCCGGGTCGGCGCCGTCACCAACATGCTGGGCACCATTGGGCGCGCCTGCATCTCACGCGAGTTCACCGTCCTCGCGACCGGCAAGACGTCGCCGGTGGCGTCCTGGCTGCGCGCGCTGGCCGCCGAGGAACACGCACGCTGCGGCGGACCCGGCGTCGGGGCGGTCGGCATGTGCTTCACCGGTGGATTCGCCCTCGCGATGGCGACCGACGAGCGCATGCTGGCACCCGTCCTGTCACAGCCGTCATTGCCCTTCGCCGCGCTTCCCGGCCGCAGGTCCACGATCGACATCAGCGACGCCGACCTGGAGAAAGTGCAGGTGCGATGCGCCAAGGGGCTTCAGGTGATGGGACTCCGATTCGAAGGTGACGTCCTGGCACCCGGCTCACGCTTCCGGTTCTTGGAGGAGAAGCTCGGCGACGCCTTCATCGGGATCGAACTGCCGGACTCCACCGCGAACCCCGATTCGGAGTTCCCGAAGCCGCACTCGGTTCTCACAGAGGATCTGATCGACGCACCAGGTGAGCCGACTTACGAAGCGCTCCAACAGGTTCTGGAGTTCTTCCACAGCAAGCTCGAACTGTAGCCACGCAACCTACTCCCCCAACAACTCCTGCTGAAGCGCGGAGTCCTTGTCGAGCACCATCCGTTCGAGGCCCTGCTGGAAGGCAACCATGCGTCCGCGCAGTTCCGCGTCGCCCGACGCCAGGATGCGCACCGCCAGCAGTCCGGCGTTGCGCGCGCCGCCGATCGACACGGTCGCCACCGGCACCCCGGCCGGCATCTGCACGATCGACAGCAGCGAGTCCATCCCGTCGAGGTAGCGCAGCGGAACCGGGACACCGATGACCGGCAGCGGTGTCGCCGAGGCCACCATGCCCGGAAGATGCGCTGCGCCACCGGCACCGGCGATGATGACCTCGATGCCGTTCTCGGCGGCGCCGGCCGCGTAGTCGAGCATGCGCTGCGGGGTGCGGTGCGCCGACACCACGCCCACCTGGAACGGCACGTCGAACTCGGCGAGCGCCTCCGCGGCGGCCTTCATCGTCGGCCAATCCGAGTCGCTGCCCATGATCAAGCCAACGCGTGGCGCCAAACCCTCACTCACCGTGCACATCCCATCCGTCGGTCCACTGGCCGTGCGACATCCAATGCGCCGCACGTTCGGCACGTTCACGTACATCGGCGAGTGAATCATCCACCCGGCCAACGATATTGACATGTCCGATCTTACGATCCGGTCGTTCGCCCTTACCGTACAGGTGGACCTTCGCGTCGGGCATCCGTGCCATCAGGTGATGCAGCCGCTCGTCCATCGACATATCCGGCGCATCGGGCGCACCCAGCACGTTGGCCATCACCGTGATCGGCGCGCGGGGCGAGGTGTCACCCAGCGGATAGTCGAGAACGGCGCGCAAATGCTGTTCGAACTGCGACGTGATGGCGCCGTCCATCGTCCAGTGCCCACTGTTGTGCGGGCGCATGGCCAACTCGTTGACCACCAGCTCACCGTCGGTCGTCTCGAAGAGCTCCATCGCCATCACACCGACCACACCGAGTTCCGCGGCAAGCCGCAGTGCCATCTGCTGGGCCTGGGCTGCGACGTCGGCGTCGAGGCCCGGGGCGGGTGCCAGCACAACGGCGCACTGCCCGTGGCGCTGCA
Source organism: Gordonia sp. NPDC003585 (assembly GCF_040610755.1). Lineage (NCBI taxonomy): Bacteria > Bacillati > Actinomycetota > Actinomycetes > Mycobacteriales > Gordoniaceae > Gordonia > Gordonia sp. NPDC003585. The sequence goes on from NZ_JBEXMX010000046.1 coordinate 6,129, forward strand.
CGGTCTCGACCACCGGCCAAGCACCACCCTGGCCGAACGGCGAACGCGCGATCATCGCCGACAACTCCCGCCGCATGTCGACCTTGCTCTCCACCATGAGCGCCGGTAGATCGGTCGGACGGGTGTCGAAGACCTCGAGCGCGGCGTCGCGGTTGTCAACGAGCCATACCCCTCGTCCGTCGTAGCCACCGCGCACCGTCTTGATGACCACCTGCCATCCGTGTGCGTCACCGAACTCGACCAGCCGGGTGCGGGCTCCGTCACGGTCACCGGCGAGGTCGGCGTAGTCCGGGACCGGCAACCCCAATTCCGACAACCGCTCACGCATGGCCAGTTTGTCCTGCGCGAAGTGCAGCGCCTTCGACGGCGGACGCACTGCCACACCTTCCGCTTCGAGGTGCTGCAGGTGTGCCAGCGGTACACCTTCGTGGTCGAAGGTGAGTGCCACCGCCCCGTCGGCGGCCCGGCGCAGGTCGTCGAGGTCGTCATGCGAGCCGAGGACCACGTTTGCGCTGACCTGCGCGGCCGGATCCGACGACGTGGTGGCCAGCACCCGCAAGCATTGGCCGAGGGCTATCGCGGCCTGATGGGTCATCCGGGCGAGCTGACCGCCGCCGATCATCGTCACGGTCGGTAGTCCCACGCTGTCGGTTCCGCCCGTCCTCGCCTGGGTGCGGTCGGCCGGTTGGGGCCGTGGCACCTGCTCGCTTGGGTTCACGCGACCCATCGTGGCATGCCGGACATGTCCGGCGCATGACCGACCGGTCGAGATCGCCGACGCTTTTGTTTCGTACACTCGGATCTTGTGCCATTCATCGACGAGCTCGTCGCTCGACTCCCCGGGCCGGTTCGTCGCCTCGCGATGCGCCACCACGAGCTCATCAAGTTCGCCCTCGTCGGTGGCACGACGTTCGTCTTCGACCTGGCGATCTTCTATCTGCTGACCTTCACGGTGCTCGAGACGAAACCGGTGATCGCCCGTGTCATCTCCGGCACCCTGGCAACCATCCTGAGCTACATCCTCAATCGCGAGTGGGCCTTCAAGAACCGCGGTGGACGGGAACGCCACCACGAGGCGCTGCTGTTCTTCGCGATCAGCGGTATCGGTGTGATCTTGGCCGCGGCACCGCTGTTCTTGGCCAACAACGTCTTCGACGTCCGGGACAACCTGAGCGCCATCGAGTTGGCGGTCGTCGACTTCATCCTCGGCTTCATCATCGGCAACATCCTGCAGATGGCGTTCCGGTTCTGGGCGCTGCGCAAGTTCGCCTTCCCCGAGGAGAAGCTGCGCGGCGGTGACGCCGGGTCCACCGACCTGCACGCCAGTCTCGCCGAACTCAACGATGAGGAACTCGGTCACGCCTGATGCCGGTCAGCGGCGGGGTCGGACCCGGCGGGTCGTCACCATCGGTGCCCGACGGGACGACAATCGCGAATTCCGGCGGTCGACGCACCGTCAGTTCCAGTCGACCACCGTCGGCCTCGACCAGCGCCCGGGCCAGCGACAGGCCGACGCCGTTGCCGCCGACCCCGTCGGCGCGCCCGGCGGAGTAACCCCGCCGGAAGATGTGCTCGGCGGCCGAGTCGGGCACCCCCTCACCGTCGTCGGCGACGGTGATCCTGAGCATGTTCGCCCTCGGCAGTTCACCGACGGTGATTCGACACTCACCCCGGCCGTGCTGTAGCGAGTTGTCGACCAGGACACTGACCGCTTCGCGCAGCCGTCCAGGGCGGGCGCTCAACGCCTGCGCCGTGCCGTGGAAGGTCACCGACAGTTCGCGGTGCTGTGCGTCGAACGCGCTGCGGAAATCGCCGACGAGGGTGGTGAGCATGTCACGGACGTCGGTGACATGCGGCGCGCCACGGTCGTCGCGGGCCGCCGCGACCATCTCGTCGAGTTCGGAAGACAGACGCTCGACCTGCGACAAGGCCGCCTCTGCCTCGTTCACCACGGCAGGGTCGGAGTGCATCGACAGTTCGTCGAGGCGCAGCTGGATGGCGGTCAGGCGGCTGCGCAGCTGATGCGAGACGTCGCCGACGATCTCGCCTTCGCGTTCGAGCCGCAGGGCGATCTCCGCGTTCGCGTCGCCGAGTGCGCGCGAGACCCGATCCAGTTCCGCGATGCCGTACATCTTCCAGTCGCTGCGGAAGTCACCACGGGCCATGGCGCCGGCGCGTGCGGCCAGGTCGGTCAGCGGGTCGGCGATCCGACCGGCCGTCACTGCCGCGACCACGGTGCCCGCCACGATCGAACCGGCCACCACGATCGCCACGATCCCCACCGCCGCGAGCTGGTCGTCGCGGACCTGATCGAGGGGGATCTCCAGGGCGAGTGTTCCGGCATCACCCAGCCCGATCGAATCCGCCATGGTCTTGCCGTCGATCTGACTGCCGGTCGTGGTCGTGCGTTCGATCCCGGTGGCGTCGGGATAGCGCAGTGTGAGCCGTCCGTCCGGCGGCAGCAGCACCGCGACGTCTTCGCCGGTCAGGACATCCGGCGGGACCCGACCGTCGGGCCCCTCCGCCCGGATGAGCTGATCGGAGATCACCTTGAGTCGGGCGTCGAGGCTTTGATGGGCGTTGTCGGCGACCCACCACCACGCGACGACGCTCAGCGGAATCCCGAGCAGCGCACCGACCGCCAGCAGCATGGCGAGCATCGTGTTGAGTATTCGGCGGCGCATGAGGAGTTTCTCGACGGCGGATCAGGGATCGAAGCGGAAGCCGACGCCGCGCACGGTCACGATGTGACGCGGACCCTCACGACGGTCGTCGCCGATCTTTCGGCGCAGCCATGAGATGTGCATGTCCAGGGTCTTCGACGAACGGAGATCCGCCGACCCCCACACCTCGGTCAGAATCTCGTCGCGGCTGACGACCTCGCCCGATCGTTCCATGAGGAATCGGAGGAGGTCGAACTCGCGGTTGGCCAGGACGAGATCTCGTCCGGCCACCAACACCCGACGGCCACGGGCATCCAGACGGATGTCACCGCCTTCCAGGACCACGTCGCCCGCCGGGCGCCTGCGCAGCAGCGCGCGCACCCGGGCCAGGAGTTCGGCCAGGCGGAACGGTTTGCCGACATAGTCGTCCGCGCCGGCATCGAGTCCGACCACGAAATCGACCTCGTCGGTCCGCGCGGTCAGCATCATGACCGCGAGCGCAGGCCGTTGCGCGCGAACACGACGACACACCTCCAGGCCGTCGACCTCTGGCAGCCCGAGGTCGAGGATCAGCAACTCGAACCGGTTGTCGAGGGCCTGCTCGAGGGCGGCGGTACCCGTCGTCACCACTTCGCAGCCGTAACCCTCGCGTGCGAGAGCGCGCGCGAGCGGTTCGGCGATCGCGGCGTCGTCCTCGGCGAGCAGGACGTCGGTCACCGGTCCACTGTCCCGGTGTCGGCCCGCGCGCCGCCGTCTTCGTCGTCCTGCATGTCCAGCACCTCGTGATACAGCAGCGCGTGGACCTTCTCGACCTGCGGGATGTCGTCGAAGGACAGCGGGTCGTCGGACGCCGACTCGATGACGAGCGTGCCGGTGCGCAGCATCCGGTCGATGAGGCCGTGCCGGAACTCCACGGTGTTGATCCGCCGGATCGGGATGTCGATTCCCGAGCGGGTGATGATGCCGTTACGGAAGATGACGCGACGATCCGTGAGCACGAAGTGCGTCGACTTCCACGACACCAGGGGACGCACGAAGTACCAGCCGAAGCCGGCCAGCCACAGCACGCCGAGGATGATCAACAGCACCATGGTGGGTGTCGAGCCCAGGTCGTTTCCGGTCACCACGCCGGCAAGTACCCCGACCACGACGGTGACCAGGATGAAGATCAGGAAGGGCCCCAGCAGGCACTTCCAATGAGGGTGACGATGCAGGACGATGCGCTCGCCGGGCGCCAGGTTCTCCCGCGGATAGGCCATGGCGATCAGCTTAGTGGGTGGATTCGCAGGCCGGGGCCACCAATCGCCGCCCTGAGTAGAATGCGTCAGAGACCGCCACCGAACAGGGCATATCGTGCCCGGTGAGGAACACATGAGCTTTTCCGACCCGCGAGATCCCCGCGATCCGGGCACCGCCCGTTACGAGCCCGACTACCGTCCGGAATCGCGCGCATACAGCAGCGATCCGAATGCGCAGTACGCCCAGGGCAACTATGCACAGGGCGGGTATCCGCCGCCGCAGCCGCGTCCCAAGCGCGGCCCGAATGTGAACGTCGGGATGTTCGTCGGCGGCGTCGTGATGTCCGGCGTCGTGACCGGACTCGCGGCCTGGCTGGCCGCGTTCATCATCCGCGCGATCGTCGATCAGGTGAACGAATCCGGCAAGTACGGCATCTGGAATCCCGTCGCCCGAGACGAGTACTGGTTCGCGGTCGTCGGCTTCCTGTGTGCCCTGGCCGCCGGTGCGCTCTGGTACGTGCTGCAGATCAGCACACCGTCGCCGGACCAGTTCTACACCTGGATCGTCGGATTGCTCGTCGCCGCTGCGGTCATCATCCCGCTGGTGCTGTCGGCCCAGGTCTCGGTGAAGATCGGCACAGCGGTGATGCACCTGATCATCGGACTGCCGCTGCTGACGTTGATACCGGCGATGGGACGCAAGACCACAAACCAGCCGAGATAGGGCGGGTCTCAGTCGACGCTGCGCAGATGCGTGACGTCGCCGGCGGCGGCCACGGTCCGCCGACCGTCCGCGTCCTCGACCACGATGCGGCCGTCGGAGTCGATGTCCACGGCGGTGCCGACAATCGTCTCGTCGCCGGGCAGGGCCAATTGCACACGACGCCCCAGGGTGTCGCACCGCCCGCGATAATTCTCGGTGACGGCTGCGATGTCCTCCGGCCACCCCTGCCCCGACAGCGCGCGCAGATACTCCACGGCCACCGCGGCCGCGTCGACCGGTTGGCCGGTGGCGATAGCCAGACTCGTCGCCGTGGGCACCGGCAACTGCTCGGCGGTCATGTTGGTGTTGATGCCGATGCCCACGACCACGATTCCGAGGTCACCGACGCTGGTGACCTCGGCAAGAATGCCAGCGACCTTGTTGCCGTCGATCAGCACGTCGTTGGGCCATTTGAGGACCGGGCGCAGGCTCGTCACCGATTCGATCGCCGACGCCGCCGCGACACCGGTCGCCAACGACAACCACCCCAGACGATCGGGTTTGTCCCCGGCAGGCAGCACGGCCGAGATCGCGACCTGGGTTCCCGCAGGCGCCTCCCACACGCGCGTGTGGCGGCCGCGGCCGGCGGTCTGATCGGTCGTGATGCGGACCGTCCCGACGATCTCCGGCTCGTGAGCACGAGCCATCAGGTCCGCGTTGGTGGACCCGGTGGCCTCGACCACCTCGATGCGCTGCCAGCGCGTGTCGGCGATCCTCGGACGCAATTCGTCGATGGCGTCGCGCAGATTCTGGGTGACCGGTTCGTCCATGTCGATGAGCCTACGGGGCGCGGTCGCCATCCCACCGACCGATCGCTCGGAAACCTGAGGGATATCTCACGTCGATCCGGTTGACGTAGCTCACACTCGGGTCGTTAGCATCGACAGTCATGACCACAGCTTCACGCGACGGCGACGCGGCTCCCGACATCCACACCACTGCGGGAAAGCTCGCTGATCTGCGTAACCGCATCGACGAGGCCAAGCATCCGGTCGGCGAAGCAGCCGTCGAGAAGACGCACGAAAAAGGCAAGCTGACCGCCCGCGAGCGGATCACCCATCTGCTCGACGAGGGCTCGTTCGTCGAACTCGACGCCCTCGCCCGGCATCGCAGCACCAATTTCGGGCTCGCCGATCGCCGTCCGCTCGGCGACGGTGTGGTGTCCGGTTACGGCACGATCGATGGTCGCGAGGTGTGCGTCTTCAGTCAGGATTCCACCGTGTTCGGCGGAAGCCTCGGCGAGGTGTACGGCGAGAAGATCGTCAAGGTCATGGATCTCGCGGTCAAGACCGGCCGCCCGCTGATCGGCATCAACGACGGTGCGGGCGCCCGCATCCAGGAGGGTGTGGTCTCCCTCGGTCTCTACGGCGAGATCTTCCACCGCAACGTCCGCGCGTCCGGCGTCATCCCGCAGATCTCGCTGATCCTCGGCGCTGCCGCCGGCGGACACGTCTACTCCCCGGCGCTCACCGACTTCGTGGTCATGGTCGACAAGACCAGCCAGATGTTCATCACCGGCCCCGACGTCATCAAGACCGTGACCGGCGAAGAAGTGACCATGGAAGAACTCGGCGGCGCCCAGACGCACATGGCCAAGTCGGGTACCGCCAGCTACGTCGCCTCCGACGAGGAGGACGCCCTCGAATACGTCAAGGAACTGCTCGGCTACCTGCCCAGCAACAACCGGGCCGACGCACCGCGTCTGCCGGTGACGCAGCCGGCCGCAGGGTCGATCGAGGACACCCTCAACGACGAGGACCTCGAGCTCGACACCCTGATCCCGGACTCCCCGAACCAGCCGTACGACATGCACGAGGTCATCCGGCGCATCCTCGACGACGACGAGTTCCTCGAGGTCCAAGAGGGTTACGCGACCAACATCATCGTCGGCTTCGGCCGGGTCGACGGTCGCAGCGTCGGCATCGTGGCCAACCAGCCGACCCAGTTCGCCGGCTGCCTCGACATCAACGCCTCCGAGAAGGCCGCACGGTTCGTTCGAACCTGCGACGCCTTCAACATCCCCATCGTGACGCTGGTCGACGTGCCCGGGTTCCTGCCCGGCACCGACCAGGAATACAACGGCATCATCCGCCGCGGCGCCAAGCTGCTGTACGCCTACGGCGAGGCCACCGTCGGCAAGATCACCATCATCACCCGCAAGGCCTATGGCGGCGCGTACGACGTCATGGGCTCCAAGCACATGGGGGCCGACGTCAACCTCGCGTGGCCGACCGCCCAGATCGCGGTCATGGGCGCGTCGGGAGCGGTCGGGTTCGTCTACCGCGGCCAGCTCAAGGAGGCTGCGGCCAACGGCGACGACGTCGACGCACTGCGCCTGCAGCTACAGCAGGAGTACGAGGACACACTGGTCAACCCGTACGTGGCGGCCGAACGGGGCTACGTCGACGCGGTGATCCCGCCGAGCCACACCCGTGGCCAGGTGGCGACCGCCCTCAAGCTGCTCGAGCGCAAGATGGTCACCATGCCGCCGAAGAAGCACGGAAACATCCCGCTATGACCGAGAACGCAACCGACGACACGACGTCGCAAGCGCCCGCCCGCCCCTTCCTGCGGGTGGTGCGCGGCAACCCGTCGGACGAGGAGCTCGCGGTGCTGACCGCTCTCATCGCCGGTGCTGCTGCCGGCGGGGGGTCGGCCCAGACCTCCACCGAGCCGCGCAACGAATGGGGCAGTGCGATCGATCGGCTGCGCCCGCAGTGGGGCGCACCGACGAGCTTCACCAACATGCGCTACTGAGCGCTCCCGGTTCCGTGATAGCTGCAGACAAACCGGTCTTCGTGCTGGCCTCCGCCTCCCCTGCACGCCTGCGTGTGTTGCAGGCCGCGGGCATCGATCCCGTCGTCCGGGTCTCCGACGTCGACGAGGATGCGGTCATCGCCGCGCTGCCCGACTCCACCGACCCGGCCGAGGTGGTGCTCGCGCTCGCGCGGGCGAAGGCCGAAGCGGTGGCCGCAACGCCGGAGATCGCGGCACTCGCGGATCATCGGGCACCGGTCGTGCTGATCGGATGCGACTCGATGCTCCACCTCGGTGATCAGCTCCTCGGCAAGCCGCACACCGCCGAGCGAGCGCTGACCCAGTGGCAGACCATGCGCGGCCGGCACGCCGACCTGCTCACCGGACACCACCTGATCCGCCTCGACGGCGCGAACCGTGCCGAGGCAGGCGACACCTCGTCGACAACGGTGCATTTCGCCGACGCCGCCGACGAGGTGATCGAGCGCTACGTGTCCACCGGCGAGCCCCTCAAGGTCGCCGGCGCCTTCACCCTCGACGGGCTCGGCGGCTGGTTGGTGGAGAAGATCGACGGTGATCCGTCGTCGGTGATCGGTATCGGACTGCCTCTCGTACGGATGCTTGTCGAACGAGTCGGCCTGCGCATCGACGACTTCTGGCGCCCTCTCGCCGGCTGAGGCGCGAGCCCTTCGAGGCCTCGGCTTGTGCCTCGGGCACCTCAGGGAGCGGATGGTGACCCACCCGCCGGCTGAGGTGCGAGCCTGCGAGCCTCGAAGCCCCTGGCGAGATGACACTGCCAAATCAGGAGAACTTCTCCGGCCAGTACTTCGACAGGCAGTCGACGGGTTGGCCCTGCCGATTCAGTTGCGGCCCAGTGAGTCCGATGGTCAGCGCGGTGGCGCGCTCACGAATGGTGCCGTGTCCTTGGTTGGGGCCCGGGTCACCGATGATCGGCAGCAGAGTCGCGACCTGAAGAATATCCTTGGGCGACAACTGATCACGCTGGAACACCGTGGCTGCCCAGTTGCCGGCGAGGCAGTCTGCGATCAGCTCGGAGTTGTTGCCTTGCGGCTGTTGACTTTCCGGGATGTCGAGGACCTCGGAGATCCGGTAGACGATGTTGTGGCCGTATTCGTGCGCGACCACGATCGCAGCGGTGAAGTCGCCGACCACCGGGGACGGCACCCCGAAGACGTTGCCCTGCCAGATCGCCTGGAAGGTCTGCACCGGCAACACGATGGTGCCCTTCGTCGGCTGACCGGATCCGTTGGGCTGGGTGTCCACTGGGCAGAAGAACGCGTTGGCCAGATTCGACGGGATGTTCGCGTCGTTCTCGTCGTCGATGCACTCGGTCCGGAAGGTGGTGCCGGGCTCGATCAGTTCACGGCCGGGATCCGGACTCCCCCAACCCAGTTCGCCGAACCATCCGCCCCAGGTCTCGTCGAGGTCGTTGAACAGGCTGGTGAGGTAGGCCGGCACCGCGGTGTCGGCGTTGGAGTCGGTGACGCCACTCTCCATGACGTCCGACGACGGTGTCGGCAGCTTGGGACACGATGTCGCGCTGCAGGTGCCGGGACTACTCGGCGTCGACGTGGCGGTGCGCGGGCTCGACGTCTCGGCAGAGGATGAGGACGCCGCGCGACTCGACGAACCGGCATTCTTGTCACCGGAATCCAGGACCGAGCAACCGGCCACCGCGAGCATCGAGAAGACGACGGCAACACCGACCAACACCCGTGTCAAACGCGTACGTCCCGCACCGTTCATGGCCAAGAACCTATCAAGCGCGGCCGCACATCGGCAGCGTTGAACGAATGAACTCTGGTGGCGTGCCCCCGCTGCCGTTTCAGGCGCCGAAGACCTCGGGCCAGTACGTGGTGAGGCAATCGATGGGCTGGCCGGGCCGGCCGGGCAGACCGAACCCACGCTGGATCGCCAAACCCCGCTCCGCGCTGGTCCCGTGGCCTTGTCCCGGTTCCGGGTCCCCGACGACCTCGATCAACGACACCGCCTGCCGCAGATCGTCGGGTCGGAGCAATCGCTGCCGCAGCGCGGTCGCCGCCCAGTTGCCGGCAAAGCAGTCGGCGATCAGTTCGCTGTTGTCGCCCTGCGGATACCCACTTCGGGGGATGTTGCCCTGTTGCGCGATCCGGTACACCACGTTGTGGCCGTACTCGTGTGCGACCACGGTCGCGGCGGCGAACTCGCCCGCCCCCAATGGTGCGGGGACACCGACGATCTGGCCGTGCCAGAAGTTGACGAAGGTCTGCACCGGGAGCACAACCGAACCCTGCCGCGTCACCCCCGCACCGTTGGGCGCGGCATCCGCGGAGCAGAAGTAGGCATTCTTCTCGTCGGACGGCACCGGTTCGGCCTCACCGGTTTCCGAGTCGGTGCAACGAGTCATGAAAGTGGTGCCCGGCGCGATCAGGGCGCGGCCGGGCGAGGCATCGCCCCATTGCACCTGACTGAACCACTGACCCCACGACTCGTCGAGGTCATCGAGGGCGTCGGTGAGGAACTGCGTCACGTTGGTTCCGTTGGCATTCTCCGTCGTGACCACTCCGCGCATGAGATTGCCCGACGACTCGTCCAGGTCGGGGCATGCCGCCTTCGTGCATGCGCCGGGCACGACGCCACCGGACGGCGCCGAGGTGCTGGTCGACGTCGTCGTGGTGGTCGTGGAGGTGGTCGACGACGGGCTCGCACTCGTCGTCGACGACGAACCTTTGTCCGACCCTTGCGAACCACACGCCGCGAGCACCATCACGCCGACGGCGGCCAATGCGATCCCGACACGAAACACACGCCGCTCACCTGCACGAATCATGGAAACGAATCTAGCAATCGCGACACCCCCCGAGCGTGGATTGTCGGTGAGCCGAATGACTGGGCCACAAACCCCTAGACTCAGACCGTGAGTGTTGAAACCGACCCGAACCCGGCCTTCGCCGACTACGCCCATCCGGAACGTCTGGTCACCACCCAGTGGCTGTCCGCGCATCTCGGCGCCAAGGGCCTCAAGATCATCGAGTCCGACGAGGACGTGCTGCTCTACGACATCGGGCACATCCCGACGGCGCAGAAGATCGACTGGCACCTCCATCTCAACGATCCGGTGACGCGCGACTACATCAACGGCGAGCAGTTCGCAGAATTGATGCGCAGCAAGGGAATCGAACGCGACGACACGATCGTCATCTACGGCGACAAGAGCAACTGGTGGGCCGCCTACGCGCTGTGGGTGTTCACCCTGTTCGGCCACGAGGACGTCCGACTGCTCGACGGCGGACGTGACGCGTGGATGGCCGAGGACCGGGACACGTCCTTCGACGTGCCCGAGTATCCGCGATCGAACTATCCGGTGGTCGAGCGCGACGACGACACGATCCGCGCGTTCGCGCCAGAGGTCCTGTCCGCCATCGGCACCGAGCCGTTGGTCGATGTGCGCTCACCGCAGGAGTACACCGGCGAACGCACGCACATGCCCGACTATCCCGAAGAGGGCGCACTGCGTGGTGGCCACATCCCGACCGCGGTCTCGATCCCCTGGGCGAAGGCGGCAGCGCCCGACAGCCGATTCCGCCCGCGGGCCGAACTCGACGATGTCTACGAAGGCCTCGACCCCGACACCCCGACCATCGCCTATTGCCGCATCGGCGAGCGTTCGAGCCACACCTGGTTCGTGCTCACTCACCTGCTCGGCTTCACCAAGGTGCGCAACTACGACGGTTCGTGGACCGAGTGGGGCAACGCGGTCCGGGTGCCCATCGCCGTCGGCACCGAGCCGGGTTCGCCGCCCGGTTCCGCGGCATGACCCTGCCGCCCGCCCTGGCCGAGATCGTCGACGATTTCGGGGCTCTCGGCGATTCGGACAAGGTCACGCTGTTGCTCGAGTTCGCCGGGGAACTGCCCGCGTTGCCCGATCACTTGCGCGAGGACGCGATGGAACCGGTACCCGAGTGCCAGTCGCCGGTGTTCCTGTCGGTCGACGCGACGCAGCCGTCCGCGGTGCGCCTCTACTTCAGCGCGCCTCGGGAGGCACCGACCACTCGCGGGTTCGCGTCGATCCTGCATCAGGGCCTCGACGGCGCATCGGCCGAGGAGATCCTCGAGGTGCCCGCCGACTTCTACTACGACCTCGGACTGGGGTCGGCGGTGAGCCCGCTGCGCCTGCGCGGCATGGCCGGGATGCTGGGGCGCATCAAGGGTCAGGTCCGCACCCAGACCTCCGCCGGGCCGAGTTCCAACCATCCCGGGGCATGAAGTTCGTCCAGATCCGCGACGAACCGCTCGAACCCGGTGGGCTCGTCGAATGGACGCCTTTCGTGCCGGGTGGGCTCGGCGCATGGAGCACCGATTCGCGGTTGACGTCGCACAATCACGAGGAGCACTTGCGCTCCGCCTTCGAGTACCGGGTGCGCACCCGCCGTGAGGGTGGCCGGGAGTCGTGGTTGGGTTTGTCGATCGAATTCGACGAACCGCTGTCGATCCCCGCGATCCGCTCGGTCCTGACGCAGTGGATCGATCGGCACGAGGTGCTGCGCAGTCACGTCGTGATCAAGGGCCGCGGGCTGCAGCGTCTGACCACCGCGCCGGGCACCGTCAAGCTCAAGATGGGCCGAATCGGCTGGTACAACGCGTCGGGTCCGCTGATGGAGCAGATCGCCGGGTCCTTCGATCGGGCCACTGCCCCGCTGCAGTGGCCGGCGTACATGTTCGCGACGGTCGGCCGGGAGCGGTCGTTCACCCTGCTTTTCGCCGCCGACCACTCGCTGGTCGACGGCTACTCGCTGATCATGGCTCAGCAGGAACTCGTGACGCTCTACCGCGCGGTCCGTGAGCGCCGGGCCGCGAACCTGCCCGAGGTGGGCAGCTACGTCGATTTCAGCGCACAGGAACGACGTCTTGCCGATCAGTCGGGCGCCGACCATCCCGCGGTGGCCACGTGGCAACGCTTCCTCGCGTCGGGCTCCGGCGACATGCCGCCCTTGCTGGCCGACACCTCTGCGTCCGATACCTCTGCGTCCGACACCTCTGCGTCCGACACCTCTGCGTCCGATACCTCTGCGTCCGATACCTCTGCGTCCGACACCTCTGGGTCCGATACCTCTGCGTCGACGCGAGTTGCCACCGTCGATCCCGATCCCGCCACCGACGACCCCCAGGAATCCCTGTGGGGCACGATCCTCGACGACGCGGGCGCCAACCGGTTCAACGCCGTCTGTTCGGAGGCCGGCGGCACCCTCACCGCTGGGGTTCTGGCCGCGTTCGCCGTCGTTCACCACCAACTGACCGGCGACAGCGAGTTCCGCTGCGTCCTTCCCCGGCACACACGCGACGACACGCAATGGCTCACTGCGCTCGGCTGGTTCGTCGCGGTGGCACCGTTCTGTATCGACATGTCGGATTCGCCGAGCTTCGACGAGTCCATCACCCGCGCCACGGCCGAGCTCAAGAACGGCAGGCGGGGCGCTATGTTGCCGTTCCTCCGCGTCGCCGAGCTGCTCGGCCACAAGGGGCATCCGCGGTTCGTGATCTCCTTCATCGACACCCGGTATGCGCCGGGTGCCGGCGTGGCCGACGCCGGAAGGGCCAAGGTGATCCGCAGCCACAGCTATGCACCCGACGAGGTGTACATCTGGATCAACCGCACGCCGTCCGGAATGCGGTATTCGGCACGCTTCCCCCGCGAGTCCGCGCAGCCCGCGACACCCGGAGTGAACAATTCCACTCCGCACTCCGAGGACGGCGATCGCATCGACCCCGACGTCGGTCCCGTGCACGCCTACCTGCACGCATTCACCGAACTCGTTCGATCGCTCGGTGACGCGAGCACCTTCGGTCCGACGATGTGACATAGGGCTCCACCGAACGATTGCTCGGTGGGCTAGGGTATTCCCCGGAACGTGCGACACATACACTCCCAGGTGTCGTACGTCACCCGCTGAGGTCACACCCCGACCGCGCGGGTGCACCCACAAGACTCGATGTCCGACATGCCTGTGCAGCGCCGCAAGTCGCAGCACCCAGCACGAGTAAGGCCCAGGAGAACAAGTGCCCAGTTCCACGACCCCGTCCGTCATCAGCAAGGTCCTGATCGCCAACCGCGGCGAGATCGCCGTGCGCGTGATCCGCGCCGCTCGTGACGCCGGACTCGCCAGTGTCGCCGTCTACGCCGAGCCCGACGCGGATGCACAGTTCGTGAAATTGGCCGACGAGGCCTTCGCGCTGGGCGGACAGACCTCGGCCGAGTCGTACCTGGTGTTCGACAAGATCCTGGATGCCGCCGCAAAGTCGGGCGCCGACGCAATCCACCCCGGCTACGGCTTCCTGTCGGAGAACTCCGACTTCGCGCAGGCCGTCATCGACGCCGGGCTGATCTGGATCGGACCGTCGCCGCAGTCCATCCGCGACCTCGGCGACAAGGTCACCGCCCGCCACATCGCCCTCAAGGCCGACGCGCCGATGGCGCCGGGCACCAAGGACCCGGTGAAGGATGCCGACGAGGTCGTCGCCTTCGCCGAAGAACACGGTGTTCCCGTGGCCATCAAGGCCGCATTCGGTGGTGGCGGACGCGGCATGAAGGTCGCCTACACCATCGAGGAGATCCCCCACCTGTTCGAGTCGGCGACCCGTGAGGCAATCGCCGCCTTCGGCCGCGGCGAGTGCTTCGTGGAGCGCTACCTCGACAAGGCGCGCCACGTCGAGGCACAGGTCATCGCCGATCAGCACGGCAATGTCATCGTCGCGGGCACCCGCGACTGCTCGCTGCAGCGCCGCTTCCAGAAGCTCGTCGAGGAGGCCCCCGCTCCGTTCCTGACCGATGAGCAGCGCGCCAAGATCCACTCCTCGGCCAAGGCCATCTGCCGTGAGGCCGGGTACTACGGTGCCGGCACCGTCGAGTTCCTCGTCGGCAGCGACGGCCTGGTGTCGTTCCTCGAGGTCAACACCCGCCTGCAGGTCGAACACCCGGTCACCGAGGAGACCGCGGGCATCGACCTGGTGCGCCAGCAGTTCCGCATCGCCAACGGCGAGAAGCTGGAGATCTCCGAGGACCCGACCCCGCGCGGACACTCCTTCGAGTTCCGCATCAACGGCGAGGACGCGGGCCGCAACTTCCTGCCCGCTCCCGGCCCGATCACCGTCTACAAGGAGCCGACCGGCCCGGGCGTGCGCGTCGACTCCGGCGTCGTCGCGGGCGACGTCATCGGCGGACAGTTCGACTCGATGCTGGCCAAGCTGATCGTCACCGGCGAGAACCGCGAGCAGGCGCTCGAACGGTCGCGTCGCGCGCTGGCCGAGTTCCAGGTCGAGGGTCTGGCCACAGTTCTGCCGTTCCACCGCCACATCGTCGAGAACCCGGCCTTCCACGGCCACGTCGACGAGAACGGCGTCGAGAAGTTCGATATCTACACCAAGTGGATCGAGACCGACTGGGACAACCCGATCGAGCCCTACACCGGTGCTGAGGCGATCGAGGACGACGACGAGGCCCCGCGCCAGAAGGTCGTCGTCGAGGTCGGCGGACGCCGCGTCGAGGTGTCGCTGCCCGGCGATCTCGCACTCGGCAACGGTGGCGGCGGCAACGGCGTGGTCCGCAAGAAGCCGAAGGCCCGCTCACGCAAGAAGGGTGGCGGCGCTGCCGCATCCGGTGACGCCGTGGCCGCCCCGATGCAGGGCACCGTGGTCAAGGTCGCCGTCGAGGAGGGCCAGCAGGTCGCCGCGGGCGAGCTCGTCGTCGTCCTCGAGGCCATGAAGATGGAGAACCCGGTCACCGCGCACAAGGACGGCGTTGTCACCGGACTCTCCGTCGAGGCCGGCGCCGCTGTCACCCAGGGCACCGTCCTCCTCGAGCTGAAGTAGTAACGCTGCAAGCAGTCGAGATCAACGCCGGGACCTGGTATCTGCGTGCGCTTCGTGCGGACGACCGGATATCCGATGTCCCGGCGTTGTCCGATCTCGGGGTAGACGACCCCGCCGGATACGTCTCGACCGCCGACCGCAATTGGGCAGGCGAAACCGAATTCGTCTGGGCCATCTGCATTCCGACCACCGGTGAGCTGATCGCCCTGATCGGTGTCACCCGCGACGGCGAGACGGGCCACCTGTGGGCGCGCGCCCGCTCCGGCTACGACGAGGCAGTCGAGGTCGCCACCGGCCCCGTCACCCGGTTTGCCGAGGGTGCGCTCGGGCTCACGGTCGAACCGGCCTGACGCTGATCGGAAAGAGCCGCCGACCACTGCTGGTTGAGTAGCGACGAGCGAGCGCAGCGAGCCCGCCGCGTATCGAAACCTCGGGAGACGGCGGTGTCAGCGACCACCGGGTTGCGGACACGGAATCTCGCCGGCTTTCGATACGCCTCGCCCTGAGGGGCTCGGCTACTCAATCAGCAGATGGGCTAAGCCAGCGGGAGCGAGACTCTTCACACCACCGACCGACCCGACCATCCAGGACTCGGAGCCATCGTCGGCCACGGTTGGTCGCCACGCGCAGGTCCGCGATTCAGTGCCGCGTCCGGAACCGTTGCGGCACAGGCATGTTGGTCGGCGGTCGGGGTCGGGTAGACGGCGGCGAAGTCGTATCGGGTGGTGTACCAACCGCCGAACACTGCGGTCTCCGGAGTACGCAAGCGGCCGCTCGCAGCGGTAGGCGGTGTTGCACCCTCACGCCGGAAGTCGATCTCCACCGGGTGCGGATCGTCGACCTTCGACACCCACGCATCACCGTCGCGCACAGACCGATATCCATAGCGGCACAGCACAATACGAGTTCGATCGACACCGTCGATCCGACGCAGCGACGTGAAGAAGGCCGTGCCCACGGCGTGGCGTCCAGCCGACACACCCGACGGATACGCCAGGATCATCTGGTCGATGTTCGACGGCGAGGCCTGCACGAAGCCGCGGTAACCCCACTGCACAGATCCACCGGCGTTGGCGAGTTCGAAGGACTCGACGTACGCGCGGACAAACGTACCCTCGGGACTCGACATGTCGAGTGCCGGCCCGGCGATCCATCGGAAGGTGGTGTCGAACTCTGCCGGCACATGGGCATCGTGTGACGAGGTGACCGTGGCAGTCGGTGTGTCCGGACCGCGCGCACATCCGGCGACCAGCGCGATCCCGACCACGATGGCAGCGACCCATGCGCGATGTGTACGCGTCACGGCCATCACCTCACGGTTCGCGGCCCCCGGATTTCTGCCCCTTGGTGCACCCTAGGCACAAGTGCTCTCGCATCACGGCAACGGAGTGCACCGGAACGACCACGAGACGGCAACGAAACGGAAACGGTCAGGATCGTAGGGATGCCGCGACCTGGCCCGTCCCGGCGTAGTCACCCTCACGCTCGTGATGAAAGTCCTTCTGCCGAATCAACACCGCGGTGACCACCGCCGCCACTGCGGCCGTCACCGACGCGATGGCGAGGATCTGGTCGAGTCCCGCGACATATCCCTGTGCGGCTTCGGCGAGCACCTGTCCCCGCATCGGGCCGGGCACGCCCTGCATCACCTGCGCGACATCGCCACTCGCGAGCGCGTCACCGATCTCCCGAGACCTCGAGGCGAGCGGACCGTCGGCCAGGGCGTCACTGACCACGTCGGAGTAGCGCGCGGCCAGCAGACTGCCCAGTAGTGCGACGCCGGTGGCGATACCGATCTGGCGGAAGGTCGAGTTGATGCCCGACGCCATTCCCGCGCGGGCCTGTTCGACCACCCCGACAGCCGTCGACGCCAATGGCGGATTGATCAGGCCGGTGCCGATCCCGGCCACCACGAATCCGGGGATCAGCTGTGTCCAGTTACCGGTCGGATCGGTGCCGCGCAGCAGCCACAGGCCCACCGCAACCAGCACGAACCCGGGCGCGATCAGCCAGCGCACCGGCACCACGTCGGACAGTCGGCCCGCAACACCGGCCGCGAGGAACACCACACCCGAGAACGGCAGGAACCGGAGACCGGCCTCGAGAGCCGAATAGCCCATGATCGACTGCAGATAGATCACCAGGTAGGTCAGCACCGAGAACATCGACGCCGAGATGGCCCACGCCGCAACGAGTCCGCCGCTGAAGGTCGGTACCCGCAGTAGTGAAGCGTCGATCATCGGTTGGGACACAACACGTTCGACGATCACAAACGCGATCAGGAGCACTGCCGCAAGGCCAAGCGAGCCAGCGGCCGTCAACGATCCCCAGCCGTCAGCGTGACTCCGGATCAGTCCGAAGACCAGGAACGCCAACGCGGCACTGAACGTCACGCACCCCAACCAGTCGATGCGATGCGCACCCGGCGCCTTGGATTCATCGACTCCCCACAGCGTGATCGCGAGCGCGAAGATCCCCACCGGGATGTTCACGTAGAAGATCCAGTGCCAGGAGATCCCGCTGGTGAGCAGGCCGCCGAGCACCGGGCCGACTGCAACGGACACACCGGTCACCGCACCGAACACGCCGAAGGCGACACCCCGCTCCTTCGGCGCGAACGCCTGCGCCAACAGCGCCAGCGAGGTCGCGAACATGATCGCGCCGCCGACGCCCTGCAATGCCCGCGCGCCGACCAGGAATTCGATCGTCGGGGCGAGACCACAGAGCAGCGAGCCGATGGTGAACACCACGATGCCGGTCGCGAACACCACCTTGCGACCGACGATGTCGGCGATGGTTCCCGACGTCAGCAGCAGTGCGGCCAGCGTCAGCGCGTAGGCGTCGATCACCCACTGCAGGCCGGATAGTGACGACCCGAGATCGGCCTGGATGTCGGGCAGCGCCACATTCACGATCGTGACGTCGAGCAAGAGCATGAAGACGCCGGTGCCCACGGCGGTCAGCGCCAACCACTTTCGATCCATGCGAGCCTCCTATTTGAGTGCGAACTCAATAAAGCGTGACATATTTTGAGTTCTCACTCAAGAACTTGACAGGAATCCGATAATGTGGCCGGTGTGATGCGCCGAGGACGACCCCCGAAGACCGGCCGCGACGAGATCGTCGCCGCCGCCGTCGAAGTGCTGGCCGAACGCGGCATCGCCCGTCTCACCACACGCGAAATCGCCTCCCGCATGGGCATTTCCGAGGGCACCATCTTCTATCACTTCGGCGATCGGAAGGGGCTCATCAAGGCCGTCTTCGACGAGTCGCTGCGGCCCCTGCTGCAATTCAAGACGCTGCCGCCCGAACCACCGCAGAACCTCGACGACCTGCGCGCCGGCATCGCCTACTTCACCGAGACCGTCGGCAACTTCCTCGAATCCGGGCTCGACGTCCTCTTCGCCACCCAGGCCGACGCGGACCTCCGCACCGACATCCACGCAGTGATGGCGGAGAACGACTACGGCCCCCAGCACGGACTGGCCGCGATCACCGGCTTCATCGAAGACGCCCAGGCTGCCGGGTTCGCGAATCCCGAGGCCGATGCCGGTGCGCTCGCCTACCTGCTGCTGAGTTCGGTGTTCTTCCGGACCACCCAACCCCGACTTGTCGGACACGACCGCGGCAGAGTGGACGCCACAAGGACGCTCGACACCGTCATGCTGGTCTTGACACCGCAGAGCGCCGGCGACGACGCGTCGGCTCATTCGACGTCGACATCGGCCCCCGTCGCGAGATCCCCACATTCGACGTCCACGACATCCGCACGGTCGCGTAGGTAGGCCCTGGCTCCGACCTCGCCGCCGACCACGGCGAGCACGCCATCGATGTGATCGATCCCGATGTAGACCGGGTGCCCGGGGCGGCCGTCGAATACCGCTCGTGCCAACACTGAGCGGTGGCCTTCGGCTGCCGAGAGCACCCGGGCAACGACGTCCGCGCCCACATCCGGCGTGTCAACAACATGTAAAAGAACTCCGGCCAGTCCGGACTCATTGCGTGCGGCGCGAAGCACAGCAGCGACCGTCGACCCCATTCCATCCGACCAGTCGGGGACGACGATCGCCGATGCTCCCGCCGGCGCCGACACCACTGCGGCACCCATGGCGACCATCACCTCCGGGCACCCTCCGTCCCGCAGCGCGGAGACCGCGATTGTCAGCCATTCCCCTTGGTGAGCAAGTATTTTCGGCATTCCGTATCGAGTGCCGGCACCGGCGGCGAGCACCACACCCAGCACGTTTCCGGAGCGTCCGACAGGTCCGCCGACCTCCACGTCACTCTCGCCCACAGCCGCCTCCGATCACCGCTGATCGATGTCCGATCCGCACCTTTTACCCGGTCGCAATATACGATCCGCCACCCAGCGAGGTTCGCACACCGGGTCCACTATTTAGCTGCCGGTCGATGATCGCGATGTTCGCTCCTGCGTGCCCGGTGGCAGGGCGAACTCGCCTGCCACACCCCAGACGCCGCAACCCCCAAACGCACGACCCAGGAGAACATCATGGCGACGGATGCAATACCAGCAGCCACCCCCAAGAAGCCGAAGAAGCGCATCCATCCCGTCGACCAGGTGCCGCCGTTCGGCAAGATGGTCGCCCTCGGCGCCCAGCACGTCGTCGCCTTCTATGCGGGCGCCGTCCTCGTCCCGCTGCTCATCGCGCGCGCCATCAATCTCGACGACGAAGCGCTGACCATGCTGATCACCGCCGACCTCTTCACCTGCGGCATCGCATCGCTGCTGCAGGCGGTCGGCTTCTGGAAGATCGGCGTCCGCCTACCCCTGCTGCAGGGCATCACCTTCGCGACTCTGGCTCCGGTCATCAAAATCGCCAACGACAACGCCGGCACCGGCGAGCACGCGGCTCGCGTCGGCCTGCAGACCGTCTACGGCGCCGTCATCGCGGCCGGTGTGTTCACCTTCCTGATCGCGCCGTTCTTTGCCAAACTGATCCGATTCCTGCCCGCGGTCGTGACCGGCACGCTGATCACCATCATCGGTATCTGCCTGTTGCCGATCGGCGCGGGCGACGCGGTGACCGACCCCGCGACGCACGACCACGACCCCGCCAATCCGCGCTGGATCATGTACGCACTGGGGACGATTCTGCTGATCGTGTTGATGCAGCGGTTCTTCCGCGGGTTCATGGCCACCATCGCCGTTCTGGTCGGCCTCGCGACCGGCACCTTCGTCGCGTGGCTGCTCGGTGACGCCAGTTTCAGCAGCGTCGGCGAAGCGAGTTGGTTGGGCTTCACCCCGCCGTTCGCCTTCGGCTGGCCACGCTTCGACATCGTCGCGATCGTGTCGCTCATCGTGGTGCTGCTCGTGGTCATCGTCGAATCGACGGGTTCGGTCTTCGCCACCGGCGAGATCGTCGGCAAGCGCATCAAGAAGGAAGACGTCGCGGCGACCGTTCGCGCCGACGGCCTGGCCACCGTGATCGGCGGATCGTTCAACTCGTTCCCCTACACCGCGTTCTCCGAGAACGTCGGACTGGTGCGTCTGACCGGCGTCAAGAGCCGCTGGGTCGTCGCCTGCGCCGGAGTCATCATGATCATCCTCGGTGTGCTGCCCAAGCTGGCCAAGGTCGTCGAGTCCATTCCCGCACCGGTTCTCGGCGGCGCGGCGCTGATCATGTTCGCGACGGTCGCGATCGTCGGCATCCAGACCCTGACAACCGTCGACTTCACCGACCACCGCAACCTGATCATCTCGGCGACGTCGCTGGCCATCGCCCTCTACGTCGAGCACTCGCAGTCCTCGCCCCCCACCACCGTGATGGCCAAGGACGGCACCCCGATCGAGGTGCCCGCACTGCCCGGCGTGGACCAGGCGATGCCCAACATCTTCCTACAGATACCCTTCTCCACCGGCATCACCATGGGCGCGATCAGCGCAATCCTGTTGAACCTCTTGTTCTTCCACATCGGACGCAAGGGCCCGGCGGTTGCCGGCGGCGGTGCGATCACCCTGGACGAGGTCAACGCGATGTCGATCGAGCAGTTCCGCGCGACCTTCGGTGGCGTGGTGCAGAACGTCGACTGGGTGCTCGACCGCGCCTTCGAACAGCGGCCGTTCGAGGATGTCCACGATCTGCGCAGCGCGTTCCAGGAAGCGATGCTCACCGGCAGCGACGACCAGCACATGCAGCTCATCCAGGCCTTCCCCGACCTCGGCGCCGAGGACGAGGACACCGGCGAGCTCATCGCGGTCGACCACAAGGGTCTCTCGCACCTGGAGGAAACCGAACACGAGAACGTGGTGAACCTCGCGTCGGCCTACCGCGAGCACTTCGGGTTCCCGCTGGTGATCTGTGCCCGCGAGACCGAACGCTACGACCGCGTGCTGCGCAACGGCTGGGCACGCATGGACAACTCCGAGACGTCGGAGAAGTCCTTTGCGCTCATCGAGATCGCGAAGATCGCCAACTACCGCTTCGATGATCTCGTCGCCGACGCCAATCCGATCACCTCGGCCCGATTCAGCCGCCAGCCCGAACTCTCTTAGGGTAGGGGTATGCGACGGGTGGATTGGCGTGGGCTCGAGAGTTTCAACGAGCTCAGCGAACGGCAGGCGATCAGCACGCTCTACGAGTGCTGCAGCTCGTCGATCTGGGCCCTTCGGGTTGCCCGGGCACGTCCGTTCGCCGACGAGGAAGCACTGCTCGAGTACGCGGATCTGATTCTCGCCGAGCTGACCGACGCCGACCTCGACGAGGCGTTGTCGGGCCATCCCCGCATCGGGGACCGGCCCGACAACCCGTCGTCGCAGCGTGAACAAAGCGGGGTATCGGGCGCCGACCCGGCCGTGCTGACCGAGCTGAAGGATCTGAACAAGGCCTACGACGACAAGTTCGGCCACGTCTACCTGGTGTTCGCCAACGGACGCCCGGCCGACGAACTACTCGCGATCCTCAAGGAACGCATCCGCAACGACGCCGACACCGAACGACGCGTGCTGCGCATGGAGCTCGCGAAGATCAACCGCAGCAGGCTGATTCGGATGCTGGCACCGGCCGGACAATTCGCCGACGAGAAGGCGGGCTGATGACCGGGTTGTCCACGCACGTCCTCGACGCGGTGTCCGGCTCTCCGGCGGTCGGGGTGGCGGTCGCCCTGCAGGACGCGAGCGGTACCGAGTTGGCCTCGGGCAGTACGGATTCCGACGGACGTATCGGTCAGGTCAACACCGATCCGCTGGTGCCGGGGATCTACCACCTCGTCTTCGACACCGGAGAATGGTTCGCCGACAACGACATCAACGGCTTCTATCCGGAGATCGACATCTGCTTCGAAGTAGACGATCCCGACCGGCACTACCATGTGCCGGTTCTACTCAGCCCGTACTCGTACTCGACGTATCGGGGTAGTTGATCTCCCGCTCGACCTTGAGGTGCCCCACTTCCGCTCCCTGAGGTGCCACACTCCCGCTCCACCTTGAGGTGCCCCAACTTCCGCTCCCTGAGGTGCGAGGAGCGCAAGCCGCCGGGCTGAGGAGCCCCATTGCGAGGTACGAGCATGGAGCGTCTCGAAGTCGACGAGCCTCGAAGGGCCTGGTGAGATGACGTCGCCAGGCCTTCGAGGCTCCTCGCAAGGGCTCGTCGCACCTAGCTCAGGCAGCGGAGGAGGGTTCGCACCTGGCCTGCGGTAGGGGATAGAGACGCCACAACAACAGCGACGCCGCCCGGAAAATCCGGACGGCGTCGCTGTTAAGTCGGTGTCAGAGCTTGGTGACCGAGGTCGCCTGGGGACCCTTGGGACCCTGCTCCACCTCGAACTCGACGCGCTCTGCCTCGTCGAGGCTGCGGTATCCGCCGCCCTGGATGGCCGAGTAGTGAACAAAGACGTCACCATCGGTGCTGTTGTCGGGAGCGATGAAGCCGAAGCCCTTTTCGCTGTTGAACCACTTGACGGTTCCTTGAGCCATGATGCTGTGTACTTCTCTCTTTATGCAGACGTGCCTCAATTGAGGCGCGCCGATACATCTTGCCACACTGCGGGCCACCAAGGTGAATCGTGTCCACACCGCCCTGTTGTCGAGGCACTGCGGGACGGTAGCCTGACACACGCAACTGGTTCGCCGACCGGGTTGACTATGGAGCCCCTGCTCCCGCGTTCGGCGTCGAACCTGTCCCACACGGGACGGGTGAGAGGGAATCCGGTGAGAATCCGGAACTGTCCCGCAGCGGTATGTCGGAACGACCGCCGTCACAAGCACTGGACCACGGGTCTGGGAAGCGACGGCCAGTAGGACCGCGCAGCAGAGACCTTCTGCCGCGCCCGCCGACGAGTCCGAAGACCTGCCAGCGGTACCGGACGCGCCGCGTCCGGTGGCTCACCGCCTCGTGGAATGGGCGCTGGTCGAAGAAGACGAATCGTGCTGTGGCAGTGCCGTGCGCGATGGGGCTTGTCGACCCTCCCTGCCGGCGGCGGACCATCCACATCGTTTGCAGGAGAAGCATTTCCATGTCAACCTCTGGGAAATCACCGGCTCGCCGGTTCACCACAACTGTCCTGGGTACACCCCGGATCGGGGCCCGTCGGGAGCTCAAGCGCGCTGTCGAGGGCTACTGGGCCGGACGCGTCTCGGCCACCGACCTCGACAAGGTCGCCGCCGATCTTCGTCGTCAGACCTGGCAGGAACTCGCCGACGCCGGGCTGGACTCGATCCCGGTCAACTCGTTCTCGTACTACGACCAGATGCTCGACACCGCCGCCATGCTCGACGCACTGCCGCCGCGCGTGGCCGGCATCGACGATCCGCTCGACCGCTACTTCGCCGCCGCACGCGGCAACGCCGACGTCACTCCGCTGGAGATGACCAAGTGGTTCGACACCAACTACCACTACCTGGTGCCGGAGATCTCCGACTCGACGACGTTCCGGTTGCGCCCCGAGAAGGTTCTCGCCGAGATCGCGCAGGCCCACGGCCTGGGCGTCGCTGCCCGGCCGGTGATCATCGGACCGGTCACGTTCCTTGCGCTGGCCAAGGCGGTCGACGGCGCCGCTCACCCGATCACACGCATCGACGACGTGCTGCCCGCCTACTTCGAGCTCCTCGACCATTTGGTCGACGCCGGCGTCGAATGGGTGCAGTTCGACGAGCCCGCGCTGGTCACCGACGCCGTCGAGGGCCTGCCGCAACTCGCCGGTGCTGTATACCAACGCCTCGCCGGGGTCTCGCGCCGGCCGGCGATCCTCGTCGCCACCTACTTCGGCGACCCGGGCAGCGCGCTCGGCGAACTCGCCCGCACCGGTGTCGAGGGCATCGCCGTCGATCTCGTGGAGGGCAGCGTCGACTCCGTCGCCGCCGTCCCCGAGCTCGCCGACAAGCTGGTCGTCGCAGGTGTCGTCAACGGGCGCAACATCTGGCGCACCGACCTGGACAAGGCCCTGGGAACCCTCGGTTCCATCCTCGGGTCGGTCGGCAACCTTGCGGTCTCCACGTCGTGCTCCACGCTGCACGTGCCCTACACCCTCGACGCCGAGGACACGCTCGACGACAACCTCCGCGGTTGGCTGGCCTTCGCGTCGGAGAAGTATCGCGAGGTCGCGGCGCTGGCTCACGCCCTGCGCGACGGTCGCGACAGCGAGGCAGCAGCGTTCGACGAGAGCCGGCGCGCGCTGGCCACCCGTGAGACCGATGACCGGCTGCACGACCCGGCGGTCCGCGCCCGGCTGGAGGCCGTGACGTCGGCCGACATCACCCGCGGTGAGGCCGCCGCCCGGCTGGAGCAGCAGTACGAGCAGCTGGGTCTGCCTCCGCTGCCCACCACCACGATCGGCTCCTACCCGCAGACCTCGGCCATCCGACTGGCTCGGGCCGCGCTGCGCAAGGGCGAGATCGATGAGGCGGAGTACGAACGCCGCATGCAGGCCGAGGTGGCCGATGTGGTTGCACTGCAGGAGAAGATTGGTCTCGACGTGCTGGTGCACGGCGAACCCGAGCGCAACGACATGGTGCAGTACTTCGCCGAGCAGCTCGACGGATTCTTCGCCACCCAGAACGGCTGGGTGCAGTCGTACGGCACCCGCTGCGTGCGTCCGCCGATCCTGTACGGCGATGTCCGCCGTCCGACGCCGATGACCGTCGACTGGATCACCTACGCGCAGTCGCTGACCGCCAAGCCGGTCAAGGGCATGCTCACCGGGCCGGTCACCATCCTGGCGTGGTCGTTCGTCCGCGACGATCAGCCGCTATCGGAGTCGGCGAATCAGATCGCGTTCGCGATTCGCGACGAGACCGTCGACCTCGAGAAGGCAGGCGTCGGCATCATCCAGGTCGACGAGCCCGCGCTGCGCGAGCTGCTGCCGCTGCGTGACGCCGACAAGCCCGCCTACCTGGACTGGGCCGTCACCGCGTTCCGACTGTCCACGTCGGGTGTCGCTGACACCACCCAGGTGCACACCCACCTGTGCTACTCGGAGTTCGGCGAGGTCATCGGGGCGATCGCGGCCCTCGACGCCGACGTCACCTCGATCGAGGCGGCCCGCTCGCACATGGAGGTGCTCGACGACCTCAACAAGGTCGGCTTCTCCAATGCGGTCGGACCGGGTGTCTATGACATCCACTCGCCGCGCGTGCCCGCCACCGGCGAGATCGAGGAGTCGCTGGCGGCCGCGTTGAAGGCGGTCGACGCTCGCCGCCTGTGGGTCAACCCGGACTGCGGGCTCAAGACCCGCGGCAACGAAGAAGTGATCGAGTCGCTCACCAACATGGTCGCCGCCGCGCAGACCATGCGCGAGCAGCTGGTCTGATACATACACCTGGAACTACCACGTACACAAGGGATCTCGTGTGTACGTGGTAGTTCTGTGTGTGCACCTCACCGATCGCGCAGGACCTGCGACGGCGCCACCCCGTACTTGCGCCGGAAGGCCGCCGCGAACCGTCCGGTGTGGGTGAATCCCCACCGCATCGCCACGTCCGTCACCGACGACTCAACGCCGGACGCCAGGTCGTCGTGAACCGCGGCGAGTCGGATCTCGACGAGGCATTCACGCGGAGTGCGGCCCACGTAGTCCCGGAATCCTTCCTGCAGGCGGCGCACACTGACGCCCGCGATCTCGGCCATGTCTGCCGCCGCCCACGGTCGGGACGGATCCGCGCGGAGGGCGTCGAGTACTCGTGTGACGATGCGCGGTTGCAGGGTCTTGTGGTCCGAAGGATCGTCGGTGAGCGTGGCGAGTAGAAATGCGTCCGTCAGTGAAGCGGCGAGTTGTTGTGCCACCAGTGGATTGGCCAGCAGCGGGTCGTCGTCGGGCTGACCCGCGATCGACTGGACGAGCCGAAACCAGCTCGCGCCTTCGGGCGAGTGCAGATCAAGCTGGTCGGGCAGACGCGCATCGGGTCCACCTGTCACGCGACAGACCTCGTGCTGCAGGAAATCGCGGTCGATCTTGACCCCGAGAATGGTGCACGTGCTCGACCAGCGGGTGATCTCCGCCGGAGTGTCGGGCGGATTGATCGTCGCCGAGCCGCTGGTCGAGACCACCGTGCTCCCGGCGACGCTGGTCTCGAGCACCCCGTCGAGGGGAACATTGATCCCGTACGCGCCGGGATGGTCCGATGCGATCGCGACTTCCGCGCCCCAACCGATCCGCGCGATTCTCAGGGGCCCGACGACGGTCACCGCGACGTCGGCGTCGATCGCCGTGCTGCCCGCCTCCCGAGGACTCAGTTCGTGTGGAAAGTACGCGTCGGACACCGCCGCCGAGGCCGCTTCCCACTCCGCATCACCCGGAATCCGAAGCCGCTCGACTTGGCTCATGACAACTCCTCACGACCTCACCGCGTATTCCGGATCCCCATCGCGTTCGGCGGATCGAAGACTGGCTGTGGTCGATTTATGTTCTACCTCACATTCTGCCTCATCGAAAGGAGAGGTCACATGGAACGCAAGACGCTACAGAATGTCTTCGGCCAGTTCGCCAGCGGCGTCACGGTCATCACCTGCGCGAACGCCGACGGCGAACCCCACGGCGCAACAGTGACAGCGTTCACCGCCGTCTCACTGGAACCACGCCTGTGCCAAGTCACGCTCACCCGAAAATCCAAGGCGTGCAGCTACTTAGAAGACAAGCCGTTCGCGGTGAACATCCTTGCCGCCGATCAGCTCGACATCGCGATGCATTTCGCCGGCCGACCTGCCACCCCCGGTCCGGTATGGGCACAGGGGCCGACGGCACCGATTCTCTGCGACGCCGCAGCCACCATCAGTTGCGTCCCGTGGCGCAGCTACGACGGCGGCGACCACCTCATCTTCATCGGCGAGATCGTCGACGCCGAGTCCACCGGAAAATCACCACTTCTCTACTACCGCAGCACTTTCCACGATCTCGGGGAACCCACGGTCAACTCGCTGTGGACCCTGTGTGCCGACGATCCGCACTCCGGGTGGTTCGACTCGACGACCGACTTCACCCCGTTCCAGCGCACCCTCGACCAGCCTGCCTGACCACAAAACCGTTCCATACGAACGCGATTCATCGACAGTCACGATCAATCGATCAGAAAGAGGTATCAATCATGACGACCATCGAGCGCCCCACCGAGACACCACAGAACGGGGCCCCACAGACCAACCCGGCCGCCGACGCGGAGGCCAACAAGAAGCAGAACTTCGCTTCACGCCCCATGACCGGCGACGAGTACATCGAGTCCCTGCGCGACGGTCGTGAGATCTGGCTGCACGGCGAGCGGGTCAAGGATGTCACCACCCATCCCGCCTTCCGCAATCCGATCCGGATGACCGCACGGCTCTACGACTCGATGCACGACCCGGAGACCAAGGACAAGGTGACCGCACCCACCGATACCGGCAACGGCGGCGTCACCATGCCGTTCTTCAAGGCGTCGACCAGTTCGGAAGACCTCATCAAGGAGCGCGACGCCATTGCCGAGTGGGCGCGCATGACCTACGGCTGGATGGGCCGCTCCCCCGACTACAAGGCCAGCTTCCTCGGGACGCTGCACGCCAACAAGGACCTCTACGCACCGTTCGAGGCCAACGCGGAACGCTGGTACCGCGAATCGCAGGAGAAGGTCCTCTACTGGAATCACGCCATCATCAATCCGCCGGTGGACCGTCAACTCCCGCCCGACGAGGTGGGTGACGTGTTCATGAAGGTCGAGAAGGAAACCGACGCCGGCCTCATCGTCTCCGGCGCCAAGGTCGTCGCCACCGGATCGGCGATCACCAACTACAACTTCATCGCCCACTACGGCCTGCCGATCAAGAAGAAGGAGTTCGCCCTCATCTGCACGGTGCCGATGGACGCTCCCGGCATCAAGCTGATCTGCCGCAGCTCCTACACACAGCAGGCCGCGGTGATGGGCAGCCCGTTCGACTATCCGCTGTCGAGCCGGATGGACGAGAACGACACCATCTTCGTCTTCGACAAGGTTCTGGTGCCGTGGGAGAACGTCTTCATGTATGGCGACGTCGACCGCATCAACGCCTTCTTCCCGCAGTCGGGCTTCTTGCCGCGCTTCACCTTCCAAGGCTGCACCCGCCTTGCCGTGAAGCTCGACTTCATCGCCGGGCTCCTGATGAAAGCACTCGACTGCACCGGCTCGGGCGGCTTCCGTGGCGTCCAGACGCGCGTCGGCGAGGTCATCGGGTGGCGCAACCTGTTCTGGACGCTCACAGACGCGATGGCACACAACCCGGAGCCATGGATCGGCGACACCGTGATCCCGCGTCTCGAATACGGGCTCACCTACCGAATGTTCATGATGCAGGGCTACCCGCGCATCAAGGAGATCATCGAGCAGGACGTCGCGTCGGGTCTGATCTACCTGCCGTCCAGCGCCGCCGACTTCAAGAGTCCCACCGTGCGCCCCTATCTCGACAAGTATGTGCGCGGCTCCAACGGCATCACCGCCGTCGATCGCGTGAAAGTCATGAAGGCGCTGTGGGATTCGATCGGCTCCGAGTTCGGTGGTCGGCACGAGTTGTACGAGCGTAACTACTCCGGCAACCACGAGAACGTGAAGGCCGAGTTGCTGTTCGCCGCCCAGAACCGCGGCGGCGTCGAGCAGATGAAGGGTCTCGCCGAGCAGTGCCTGTCCGAGTACGACCTCGACGGCTGGACGGTCCCCGACCTCATCGGCAACGACGACGTCAGCTACTTCGGCAACTGAGTTCCGCCGCTCCCTGAGCTGAGGTGAGGTGAAAGGAGCGCTACCCCTCCCCCGCTCCCTGAGGTGCGAATCCCCAAATCCGCTCCCCGCGTTGCGGAATCCCGCTCCGCTCCCTGAGGTGCGAGCTTGCGAGCCTCGAAGGGCCTGGTGAGATACGTCGCCAGGCCCTTCGAGGCTCGTCGCTATCGCTCCTCGCACCTCAGGGAGCGGTAGAGACCGGTCACAAGAAGGGCGGGAGTGGTTGCAATTCAGCCGATCTCGATGAGCAGGTCCCCTGGGGCCACCGAGGTGACCGGCCCGACGGCGACGCGGGCGACCTTGCCGCCGACCGGGGCGGTGATGGTGGCTTCCATCTTCATGGCCTCGATGGTGCCGATGGCGGCTCCGGCAACCACCTCGTCGCCGACGTCGACCGAGATGGACACGACCCCGGCGAACGGTGCACCGATGTGATGCGGGTTGCCACGATCGGCCTTCTCGGAGGCCTCGACGGCGGAGTCGATGGATCGGTCACGCACCTGCACTGGCCGCAGCTGCCCGTTGAGCACGCACATCACGGTGCGCATGCCCTTCTCGTCGGGGTCGCTGATGGCTTCGAGGCCGATGAGCAGGTCGACACCGGGTTCGAGGACGACGCGGTGTTCGTCGCCGTAGCGCAGTCCGTAGAAGAACTGGTTGGCCGACAGTCGTGAGGTGTCGCCGTAGCTCTCGAAGTGGTCTTCGAATTCCTTTGTCGGACCGGGGAACAGGAGCCGGTTGAGCGTGACCTGGCGGTCGCGGCCGGCTTTGTCGAGCACGGCGGAATCCTCCGCGGACAACTCGACGGTGGGCTGCGGTTCGGCCCGGCCCTTGAGCGCCAGGGTGCGCAATGGTTCGGGCCAGCCGCCGGCTGGGTCGCCGAGTTCGCCACGCAGGAAACCGATCACCGAGTCCGGGATGTCGAAGGAAGAGGGATCGGCGGCGAACTCCGACGCGGTGATCCCACGTCCGACCATCGCCAGCGCCAGATCACCGACGACCTTCGACGACGGGGTCACCTTGATCAGCCGGCCCAGCAGTCGGTCGGCTGCGGCGTAGGCCTCCTCGACCGCCTCGAACCGGTTACCCAAGCCCAGTGCGATGGCCTGCTGCCGCAGATTCGACAACTGTCCGCCGGGAATCTCGTGGGTGTACACGCGCCCGGTCGGAGCCGGAAGCCCCGACTCGAACGGCGCGTACACCTTGCGCAGCGCCTCCCAATACGGTTCCAAGTCACAGACGGCCTGCAGGTCGACGCCACTGTCGCGTCCGGTGTGCGCCGTCGCCGCGACAATCGCCGACAACGCCGGCTGCGATGTGGTGCCGGCCAGAGCCGCGGACGCACCGTCGACCGCCGACGCACCCGCCTCCCACGCAGCCATGTAGGTCGCGAGCTGACCACCGGGGGTGTCGTGGGTATGCACGTGGACGGGTAGCTCGAATTCCTTGACCAATGCCGACACCAGCTTGGTCGCGGCAGGCGCCCGCAGCAGACCGGCCATGTCCTTGATCGCCAGCACATGCGCACCGGCGCCGACGATCTGCTCCGCGAGCCGGAGGTAGTAGTCGAGGGTGTAGAGATCCTCGTCCGGGTTGGCGAGATCACCGGTGTAGCTCATGGCGACCTCGGCGACCGCGGTGCCGGTCTCGCGGACCGCGTCGATCGCCGGACGCATCTGCTCGATGTTGTTGAGCGCGTCGAAGATCCGGAAGATGTCGATGCCGACCTCGGTGGCCTCGGCAACGAACGCGGTGGTCACCTCGCGGGGGTACGGGGTGTAGCCAACCGTGTTGGCACCGCGGAGCAGCATCTGCAGGCAGATGTTCGGGATCGCCTCACGCAGCTGGGCAAGCCGATCCCACGGGTCTTCCTTGAGGAACCGCAACGCCACGTCGTAGGTGGCGCCACCCCAGCATTCGATCGACAGCAACTGTGGCGTCGTCGCTGCGATGTAAGGCGCGACCGTCACCAAACCACTGGTCCGCACGCGGGTCGCCAGCAACGACTGGTGCGCGTCGCGGAAGGTGGTGTCGGTGATACCCAATGCCTCGCGGGCGCGAAGGTCCGTGGCGAATCCCTCTGGACCCAGTTCGTCGAGTCGCTGTTTGGACCCGGCCGGCGGGTTCGCGAGCACCGACTTGTCGATCTTGGGGAGTTTGTCGCGCGGGTAGACGGTGGTCGGGCGTTCGCCGTGCGGCTTGTTGACGGTGACGTCGGCGAGATACGTGAGGATCTTGGTGCCACGATCGGCCGAGCTGCGCGACGTCAACAGCCACGGTCGTTCGGGAATGAACGACGTCGTCACCTTGCCGGCCTGGAAATCCGGGTCGTCGAGCACGGCCTGCAGGAACGGGATGTTGGTCGAGACGCCGCGAATGCGGAATTCCGCCACCGCGCGTCGTGCCCGTCGCACTGCGGTCGCGAAATCCCTTCCGCGACAGGTCAATTTGACCAGCATCGAGTCGAAGTGGCCACTGACCTCGGCCCCCAGGACAGCACCGCCGTCCAGGCGCACACCCGCACCACCCGGAGACCGGTAGGCGGTGATACGTCCGACGTCGGGCCGGAAGTCGTTCGCCGGATCCTCGGTGGTGATCCGGCACTGCAGCGCGGCGCCTCGGATCTGCAGCTTGTCCTGTGACAGACCGAGATCGGCCAGCGACTCCCCCGACGCGATCCGCAACTGCGAACCCACCAGATCCACGTCGGTGATCTCCTCGGTCACCGTGTGCTCCACCTGAATACGCGGATTCATCTCGATGAACACATGCCTGCCTTGTTCATCGAGCAGGAATTCGACAGTGCCCGCGCACGAGTAGCCGATGTGCTTGGCGAAAGCGACCGCGTCCGCGCAGATCTTCTCCCGCAACTCCTCGGACAGGTTCGGCGCGGGCGCCAGCTCGATCACCTTCTGATGGCGACGCTGCACCGAACAATCCCGCTCGAACAGGTGGATCACGTTGCCCTGGGTGTCGGCCAGGATCTGCACCTCGATGTGGCGGGGATTGACCACCGCCTGCTCCAGGAACACCGTCGGGTCGCCGAACGCGGCGTCGGCCTCCCGTGACGCCGCCGCGATCGACTCGGCCAGATCCTCGATGCGCTCCACCTGCCGCATCCCGCGACCGCCACCACCCGCGACGGCCTTCACGAAGACGGGAAACTGCATCTGCTCGGCGAATGCGACCAGCTCGTCGATGTCCGACGACGGCTCCGAGGACGCCAGCACCGGCAGGCCCGCTGCCTTCGCAGCCGCAACCGCGGTCGCCTTGTTACCGGTCAGCTCCAGCACATCCGCCGACGGCCCGACGAAGGTGATCCCGGCCGCCGCACACGCCGCCGCCAGGCCCTGGTTCTCCGACAGGAATCCGTAACCGGGGTAGATCGCGTCCGCACCGCACCGCTGCGCCGCACCCACGACCTCGTCGACCGACAGATACGCGCGCACCGGATGTCCGGGCGTCCCAATCTGATACGACTCGTCCGCTTTCAGACGATGCACCGAGTTACGATCCTCATACGGGAAGATCGCGACCGTGCGCGCACCCAACTCGTAGGCCGCACGAAAAGCGCGGATGGCGATTTCGCCGCGGTTGGCAACCAGAACTTTGTCGAACACTTGACTCTCTCTCATCGGGTGCGCACGCGCACGGGCCGCTGTTTGCACAACCCCCGTATGAAGACCTTTGCACAAACCCGCACGCCACGGTTGACCTCACAGAGATCAACCGTGGCTGTGCGCGTTTGGGTCGGGTCAGACCGTCGCGATCTCGCGCTGGGCTGGTCCGTCGTAGTTGCTCAACGGGCGGATCAGTGCGTTCGACGCGACCTGCTCCATGATGTGCGCGGTCCACCCGGTGATTCGGCTCATCACAAAGATCGGCGTGAACGACGCGATGTCGAAGCCCATCAGGTAATAGGCGGGTCCGGTGGGGAAATCGAGATTCGGCTTGATGCCGGTCCGCTCGCCCATCACGGCCTCGAGTTCGGCGTAGATGCCGAGCCAGCGCTCGTCGCCGACGTGATGCGACACGTCCTCGAGCGCGGCCTTCATCGTCGGCACGCGCGAGTCACCGTTCTTGTAGACGCGGTGCCCGAAGCCCATGACCTTGTCCTTGCGGTCGAGCTTGGCGTTCAGCCAGCTCCGAGCGTTCTCGGGACGGTCGATCTCGATCATGTCGTACATCACGGCTTCGTTGGCTCCGCCGTGCAGCGAACCCTTGAGCGCCCCGATGGCCGCTGTGACTGCACTGTAGATGTCCGACTGCGTCGAGGTGACGACCCGGGCGGCAAAGGTGGACGCGTTGAAGCTGTGCTCGGCGTAGAGAACCATCGACTTCTCGAAGGCCTTGACGATGACCGGGTCCGGGACCTCGCCGAAGCACATGTTCAGGAAGTTCTCGGAGTACCCCAGGCCATGATGCGGTGCGATCGGATCGAGCCCACGACGCCGGCGCATGTCGGCGGCGACGATCGTCGGCAGAACCGCGAACATGCGTAATGCCTTGTCGAAGTTGGCTTCCGGATTGCTGTTGTCCTCGTCGGGATCCTCGCTGCCGAGGTAGCTGATGGCGGTACGCGCAACGTCCATCGGGTGGCAGTTGTCCGGGATGCTCCCCAGGAGCGACTGCGTCGACCGATCGATCCGACGGCTCGCACGCTCCCGCTGGGTGAAGAGCGCCAGTTGTCCGTCGGTGGGCAGCTCGCCGTTCCACAGCAGGTACGCGACCTGCTCGAAGCTGCACTGCGCGGCCAAATCCTGGACCGCGTAACCGCGATAGGTCAGCGAGTTGGTCTCCGGGACGACCTTGGAGATTGCAGTGGTGTCCACCACCACGCCGGACAGGCCCTTGTAGATCTTGGGGGTCGAGATCGTGCCCGTGGTTATCGCCTCTGTGCTCATTGTGATGCACCCTCGAGTGAGAAGTTGAACAGATCGGAATCGAAATCGTTGTACTCGGCATAACGAAGCAGTTCGTAGAGCCGACTCCGGTGCTGCATACCGTCGAGCAGTCCGGCTTGCGTTCCTGCGGAATGGATTTCGTGAAGTCCCGCTTCGACGGCACCCATCGCGATCCGCAGGGCGGTGACGGGATAGATCACCGCGTTGTAGCCGACGTCGCGCAACTGATCGGTGGTGAGGAGCTCGGACTTGCCGAATTCGGTCATGTTGGCCAGCAACGGGACATCGACTGCGGCCCGGAACTTTTCGAACTCACCGAGATCGCGCAGCGCCTCAGTGAAGATGAGATCGGCACCGGCGTCGGCATACGCCTTGGCCCGGTCGATCGCGGCGTCGAAGCCCTCGATCGCACGGGCGTCGGTGCGTGCGCAGATGACGAAGTTCTCGTCGCGCCGTGCGTTGACCGCTGCCGCCAGCCGCTTGAGCATGTCGCCGACCGGGACGACGTCCTTGCCGTCGAGATGCCCGCATCGCTTCGGATTGACTTGATCCTCGAGGTGACACCCGGCCAGCCCGGCGTCCTCGAGTGTCGCGACAGTCCTTGCCGCACTCATGGGTTCGCCGAATCCGGTGTCGGCGTCGACGAGCGCGGGCAGGTCGGTCGCACGTGCGATCGACCCGGCCCGCGCCGCCACCTCCGTGAGCGTGGTGAGCCCGATGTCGGGGAGGCCCAGGTCCGCCGACAGCACCGCACCAGAAACGTACACCCCGTCGAATCCGATATCGGTAACGAGCTTTGCCACCAGGGGCGAGAACGCTCCTGGCCACCGTTGCAACTCACCGGAGGTCAAACCGGCGCGCAGCGCCAGTCGTTTGTCGCCGTCGGTGACGGCCGAAGAGAACAGGGACATCAGAAGATCCCCTTGCCGGTCGAGGGAGCCTTGTCGAGCAGCGCGGGCAGCACCGCGACGTTGAGTGCGCCCAACTCGCCGGCGGCCAGGCCGGCCAGTCCGGTGGCCGCGGCCAGGAAGCGTTGCTGCTCTTCGACTTCCACCACACCGTCGGCCATCGTGGCGAATTTGGCCTCGTACTGCGGCCGCGCGAACGGACGTGCACCGAGCGGATGCGCGTCGGCGACCGCGAGTTCATCGGTGATCACCTCACCGTTCTTCAGTGTGATGACCGCCTTGGCACCAAAGGCCTTCTCGTTCGGGTCGGTCGAGTGATAGCGACGGGTCCACTCCGGGTCCTGCACCGTGGAGATCTTCTTCCACAGGTCGATGGTGTCGGGGCGGTTGGCGCGCTCGGGAGCGTAGGACGCCTCGTGATCCCAGGTACCGTCCTGCAGCGCTACGGCGAAGATGTACATGACCGAGTGGTCGAGGGTCTCGCGGCTGGCGCTCGGGTCGAACTTCTGCGGGTCGCCCGATCCGGTGCCGATCACCACGTGGGTGTGATGACTGGTGTGCAGGACGATCGACTCGATGTCGTCGAAGTTCGAGATCTTCTCGCGCATCCTGCGTGCGAGGTCGATCGGCGCTTGGCTCTGGTACTCGGCCGAGTGCTCCTTGGTGTAGGAGTCGAGGATCGCGCGCTTGGCCTCACCGGGTCCGGGCAACGGAACCTCGTAGGACGCCTCGGGGCCACCGAGCAGCCAGGCGATGACGCCGTCCTCGCCCTCCCAGATCGGGGCGGGTGCGCCCTCACCGCGCATCGCACGGTCGACGGCCTCGATGCCGATCTTTCCGGCGTGGGCAGGTGCGTAGGCTTTCCAACTGGAGATGAGGCCCTTGCGCGACTGCCGGGTGGAGGTGGTGAGGTGCAGCGCCTGGCCGACGGCCTGGTAGATGGTCTCCTGATCGAGATTCAGCATGGTTCCGATGCCCGCGGCCACCGACGGTCCGAGGTGGGCGACGTGGTCGATCTTGTGCTCGTGCAGGCAGATGCCCTTCACCAGGTCGATCTGGATCTCGTAGGCGGTGGCGAGGCCGCGGATCAGGTCCGCGCCGCCGACACCGAGGTGCTGGGCGACCGCGACGAGCGGCGGGATGTTGTCGCCGGGATGGGAGTACTCGGCGGCGAGGAAGGTGTCGTGGAAGTCGAGTTCACGCACCGCGACGCCGTTGGCCCAGGCGGCCCACTCCGGCGAGTAGGTGCCGTCGATACCGAAGACGGTGGCGCCGTGTCTATTCGGCCCGCTCGCTCCGCTCCCGGC
>NZ_JBEXMX010000047.1:0-42468 GCF_040610755.1 Gordonia sp. NPDC003585
ACGGCCGGCACCCGCCCGCCCGCGCGCCAACGATCCGACGCTCTGGCCGCAGCGGGAGGCGCTGAAAGCTGCCCTGCAGTATCCAGCGATCGCCGGGACCGTCTTCGATTCGCTTCCGTCGGAGTGTTTCACCGATCCCTCCTACGGCGCGATCCGCGAGTCCATGGCCAACGTCGGTGGGACGTCGTCGGGGCTGGGCGGCGCGGAATGGGTCGACGTGGTGCGGTCTGCCGTCGACGATCCGATCGATCCGCTGGTCACCGAACTCGCCGTCGAGAGCATGCCGGTCGACGAACTCAACATCGCCCGCTACATCAGTTCCGTGCTGGCGCGGTTGCAGGAGGTGTGGGTCGGCGCCCAGATCGCCGACATCAAGTCCCGTCTGCGCCGCATGGCACCCGGGGAAGATCCCGACGGGTACCACGCGGTGTTCGGCGACCTCGTCGCGCTGGAAGCCTACCGGCGAAGTCTGCTGGAACAGGCCGTCGACCCCATCGCCTGACGCCGGTCACCGCTGCGACGTCGGCGGGGGA
Organism: Gordonia sp. NPDC003585; assembly: GCF_040610755.1. Classification (NCBI taxonomy): domain Bacteria; kingdom Bacillati; phylum Actinomycetota; class Actinomycetes; order Mycobacteriales; family Gordoniaceae; genus Gordonia; species Gordonia sp. NPDC003585. The sequence continues at coordinate 534 of NZ_JBEXMX010000047.1, forward strand.
GCGACCACCGACATCGTCCGTGTGCGGCCAGCGCCCGCGACGAGTGGTGCCGAATTGGAGAACGCGAGTGCTACAGCACTCGCGTCCTCCGATTCAACTCTAGTTCTCGCAGCTCGACGCGGGATGTGGCCAGAACAGTGCCCAGGCCGCGCCCGACCTGGCCGGCGATGTCCTCGGGCCACACCCTGTGCCGACTCGGCTCAACGGTGTTCTGCAGCACACAGGTTCTCCAACGGGACACTGAGTGTCCGAGGCGCTTCCTCGGCAGGTTGCTTTTCCCAGTTCAGCGGGGTCGGTCACCCAACCCTTCGGATCAGGCGGCCGACCGCGACCCCGGGCGCAATTCCTCCGGATACAGCGGGCGGTGCGGATCCTCGGCGTTGTAGCGGCATCCGCCGGTGTAGGTGTGCGCGCCGTCGCACCGGTCGGGCGTCGGGCGTGGACGACCCCAGATGTAATGCGTCAAGTGCTCGCCTCCCCGTGAGCATGTATGAGTCATGCTCAGTATGGGGCGGCACCTGTCCGAATGGTCAGGTCGAGAGGCGAGATGTCACGCAACGTTTGCAATTGTTGGCGGCATCACACCAGGTGGGACGGGTGCCGGGAGGTTTCGATCACCCGCGCCGAATGTAGGCCTGCTATTCGCAGGCGATGCCGTCGCCGTCACGGTCGAGTCCGGGGCGGTATCCGTCGTCGCCCTTCTTCAAGGGCGCGACTCCGGCATCCCGTGCGGCCTGACAGTTCTTGTAGTAGGCGACCGGTGTCGGGGCGGCATCAGCGGTGGGTGCTGCCAAACCGCCGGCGATCACCGCGCCGGCCAGAATCCCGCCGGCTGCAATACATTTCGTCAACTTCATCGTTGTTCCTCGGTTCTTCGTCGTGCGGTGGCGGCAGTCTAGCGTGCCGAGCCTGTGCCGTATTCGGCGAACGGACGCGATGTCATCTGAACAGACGAGGGCTCAGGTGAAGCACGTCGAGAGCACTCGACGCATCGCGTCCTTCTCGGCGGCGGTCACCCAGAGGCCGTAGGTGTATTTGACAGTCACCTGATCGGAGACGTAGGTGCACCGGAACGCCTTGTTGGGTGGGAGCCACGTCGCGGTGTCACCATCGCCCTTGCGCTGGTTGGCCGCGCCGGAGACCGCCCGGAGATTGCGCGGATCGTTGGCGAAGTCGCGCCGTTTGTCGGGCGTCCACTGCTGAGCGCCCTTCTGCCAGGCGTCTGACAACGCGACCACGTGATCGATTTGCACACGCGCGGATTGCGGTCCACGAACAAACGCGATCGTCGTACCGGTGTAGGGGTCGACGAGAGTGCCGGAGAGCACCACGCAGTCTCGAGTCCCGGGCTTGAGGCGGACGTCGCGCAGGTCTCGTCGAAGAATGTCGTTGCGGGTGTCGCAGCCGTTGTGGCCCTCGGCCACCGAGACATCGTCGGACCATGCCTGGCCGAATTTGGTCCGCGAATAGCCGGTTCTCGGCGCGCGTCCCTTGACGACCAGCGCGTCGAGCCGGCGAAGCACCGGCGAGGTCGGCGGGATACTGGGCGAAACACCGGGCGGCGACATCGACGGGGGTGTGACGGTCGGGGGTGCGACGGACGGGGGTGTCGCCGACGGGGATACCGATAACGACGACGGCGCTGTGACGGGGGTTGCCGTTGCGCATCCCGGCGTCGCCGCCAGCGCGACGATCAGCGCAATGGTGGCTGCGCCCCGAACGTCCATGACCTCACACTCACATACCGCTCCGGTGAGTGGTTCGCCGCCCCCGGCACAAACTTGTGTAGATATATGCGTAGGTATGCAGATAGTCTGATAGTGCTTGTCGACTGAAACTGCGGGGGAGGGCTTGTGGCATCGATCTTCGCAATGCGCGACTACCGGCATCTCTTCGGTGCCCAGATCGTGGCGCTGTTCGGGACCGGACTGACGACCGTTGCGCTCGGCTTGCTCGCCTTCGAGTTGGCCGGGCCTCGCGCCGCGGCAGTACTCGGGACGGCACTGGCGCTGAAGATGGTCACCTACGTTGTCGTGGCGCCGGTCGCCGCCGCGTTCGCCGATCGGCTTCCGCGACGGTTCATGTTGGTGGGGCTGGACGTCGTTCGCGCGGCGGTGGTGATCGTGCTGCCGTTCGTCGAGCACGTCTGGCAGGTCTACGTGCTGATCGTGATCCTGCAGTCGGCGTCGGCCGCGTTCACCCCGGCGTTTCAGGCGGTGTTGCCGGATCTGCTGCCCGACCGGGAGCAGTACACGCGCGCGCTGTCGTACTCGCAGCTCGCCGCCACGATGGAGACGTTGCTGTCGCCGCTGTGTGCCGCGGTGGTGATGGCGCTGGTGAGCTTCCACTGGCTGTTCGTCGCCACGTCGGTGGGTTTCGTGTGTTCGGCGGCGCTCGTCATGACCAGCCGCATTCCCGGCGCCACGGCGCCGGAAGGCGATGCCCACGTATTCGACAAGACCGTCGCGGGCCTGCGTATCTTCGCCGCCACGCCCCGCCTGCGGGGGCTGGTGGGAATGGACCTGGTTGTCGCGGCGGTCGGTTCTGTCGTCATCGTCAACACCGTCAACTATGTCCGCGAGACTCTCGGCCGATCCGACACGGACGTGGCGGTGTTGTTGGCGTGCAACGGCTTCGGTGTGATGCTCGCGGCGCTGTCGGTCCCGGCGCTACTCCGTCGCGCACACGAGCGGCGCGTGATGCTGTTCGGTTGTGTGGTGCTTGTCTGCGCTGTCATCACTGCAGTCGTGCTGTCGTGGGCCGCGTCGGCCGCGTGGTGTTGGACGGCGGCCGCGGCGATCTGGGCGGTCATCGGCGTCGGGACCGGACTGGTGCTGACCCCAACCGGCCGGGTGCTGGCGCGTTCGAGTTCATCGACCGACCGCCCAGCCGTGTTCGCGGCGCATTTCTCGCTGTCGCACGCGTGCTGGCTGATCGCCTACCCGGTCGCCGGTTGGGGTGCCACAATGCTGGGCTACACGCCGACGTGGACGATCCTTGCCGCGCTGGCCGCCGCAGGGGCCTGGGCGGCCGGCCATTCCTGGCCGCGACGGGATCCAGAGGTCCTCGACCACGTGCACGTCGGGCCGGTCGTCGGCGAGCACGTCACCCACGCCGTGCCGCTCGGCGATGGTCGGTGGCGGCACGCCCATCCGTTTGTCATCGATCGGGAGCACGACCGTTGGCCCGATCTCGCGCGCTCGACATGAATACGATCAGGTCATGAGCCCCGACGACCGACTTGCCGACGGACTTGCCGACGATCAGGTTGCCCTTGTGGTCGAGGTGTTCCGGATGCTCGCCGACCCCACGCGGGTCCGGCTGCTGTGGGAGCTCACCGCCGGCGAGTTGTCGGTGTCGGAATTGGCTGCGGCCGTGGGAAAGCCGCCGTCGTCGACGTCGCAGCACCTGGCCAAGTTGCGCATGTCGCGGTTGGTCCGGACCCGTCGGGAGGGGACGACGATCTTCTACGGCCTCGAGAACGATCACGTACGCCAACTCGTCGTGGACGCGGTCCGTAATGCCGAACACGCGGGCCCCGGCGTGCCCGCCCATCATCGCGGTGACGCGGTGAGAGACATTCTTTGAGTGGGGCGGGCGGGGCTCGAACCCGCGACCAATGGATTATGAGTCCACGGCTCTAACCGACTGAGCTACCGCCCCTCGGACCACGATTGCGCAGCGCGGTCCGCGGGTGGAGATTACCGCACACCTGCGCGAGACCATCGTCGCGGTCGCGGTGAAACCGTCGACTGTCGACGGGACGGTAGACTGGCCGAACCGCAAACGACGACACCGGGGGAGATTCCACGATGACCGGGGCGAATGAGCTACCCGAGAGTCTTGTGGATGTTGCCGGTCGCCGGATCCGCGCCGAGATTTTGTCCGGTGCGCTGGCGCCGGGCCAGAAGATCGTCGAGGAGACCTTGTGCGCCGACCTGGGGATCAGCCGGGCGCCGGTTCGGGAGGCGCTGCGGTTGCTGGCGCAGCAGGGGTTGGTGGAGCATCAGCCGCGACGCGGAACCCGCGTGGCGGAGTGGTCGCCGCGAGACATCTTGCAGCTCTTCGAACTTCGTCAGTTGTTCGAGCGGTTTGCGGTCGAGTCTGCGTTGCCGCTCGACGATCCCGAAACTCAACTGGCACCGGTGCGCGCGGCGATCGACGAGATGCGGCGGGCTGCCGACGATCTGGCCAAGGATGACGCGCATCGCAAGTTCCACGCCGCCGTGGTCGGGTTGGCCGGCAACCGGCAGCTCGACATCGCGCTCGAGCCGATTCTGCTGAAGCTCCAGTTGCCGATGGCGGTGAATCTCCGTGCGGAGACCGTCGATCACCATGGACCCGACGACGGGTTGCACCGCCACCAGGCGATTCTCGAAGCGCTGGAGGAGGGCGACGCGGCCACCGTGGTGGCGGCTTTGCGTGACCACGGGCACCTGCACTACCTGGGGCTCGTGTCAGCGAGTGCGGCTGCGTCCGAGGAGCCTGCGCAGAACTAGGGAGACACGCCCTAACACAATCGACACACAACCGTTCCTCAGGCGCCATGATTCTGTCGACAATCGACGGTATGACCAACTTGTCCGGGCCGACGACGGGTCCGACGATTGCCGAAATCCTCGACAGCCACCTGCAGGGAAGTGGGTCGCCGACGCGGACGGCGCGTGCCGTCGCCGACGCGATCGAGGCCCGCGGAGACGACGGAACGTGGCTGTCGACGGTGCCGCGGGAGGAGTTGCTGGCCGCGGCGGCCGATCTCGAGAACCGTCCCGGCGCACGGGATCTGCCGCTGTACGGGGTGCCGTTCGGAGTCAAGGACTCGATCGACGTCGCGGGTGTGCCGACAACGCTCTCCTGTCCCGACTTCGCCTATGTCGCGACGGAAACCGCGCCCTCGGTGCAGAGATTGCTCGACGCCGGGGCCCTGTACGTCGGCAAGACCAACCTCGACCAGTTCGCGACCGGACTCAACGGCACCCGTACGCCGTACACCGTCCCGCGCGGGGTATACGGAAACGGCATGATCTCCGGTGGTTCGAGTTCGGGTTCGGCCTTGGCCGTCGCACTCGGCGAGGTGCCGTTTGCGGTGGCCACCGACACCGCCGGTTCGGGACGAGTTCCGGCCGCGCTCAACGGCATCGTCGGCTACAAGCCGTCGCGCGGGCTGATCAGCACGGTCGGTCTGGTGCCGGCCTGTAAGTCGTTGGACTGCATCACGATGATGGCCGGCTGCATCGACGACGTGGACCGGGTGATGTCGGTGATGGCCGGACCCGACGATCGGGATCCGTGGTCACGCGCGGCCGGCGCCAAACACTCCGCGACGTCGATAACCGTGGGTTTGCCGCCGGTCGAGGAGCTGGAGTTCTTCGGCGACGACGCGATGCGCGACGCCCACCTGGCATTCCGCAACAAGTTGGCGCATGTGTCGTTGGCGCCCGGCGGGCACATGGTCGGTGTCGAGGTGGCCGACGTCTCCTTGGCTCCCTTCCTGGCGGCGGGTGAACTGCTCTATTCAGGACCGTGGGTGGCCGAGCGGCTCGTTGTTTTCGGTGATTTCCTTGCCGAGCAACCGGATTCGATCTTCCCCGTGGTTCGCGACATCTTGCGCAGCGGCGAGAAGTACTCGGCCGTGGACGCATTCACGGCGATGCAGCGCCTACAGGAACTGCGCGCCGAGGTCGGACGGTTGTGGCAGCAGATGGACGTTCTCGTCGTCCCGACGATCGGCCGCACGTTCACCGTCGACGAGGTGCTCGCGCAACCGATCGCCGCCAACACGATGCTCGGGCACTACACCCACTTCGGCAATCTGCTCGACCTCGTGGGTGTCGCTGTCCCGCAGAGCACCACCGCGGACGGACGCCCCCACAGCGCGATGCTGCTCGGGGCGGCATTGACCGACGATGTGGTGCTCACGCTGGCAGCGGCATTGCTCGACGAACCACGCGACAGCGGCGTGGACGCGGCGGTCCAAGCAGCAGTCTCGTCCTGATATCGGTACGCAATCTCCCTCGCTTCATACATCAACGTTTCGGAAGGCCACACCCCCATGCCCACTCCCGTCACCGTTCCGGCGTTGCCGGAACCGCTCGAACTCGACCTGGATCACACCGCCCTGATCATCATCGACATGCAGCGAGACTTCCTGCTGCCCGGTGGATTCGGCGAAACCCTCGGCAACGACGTCGCGCAGTTGCAACGGGTCGTCGAACCGCTCGCCGCACTACTTGCCGCGGCACGTGCAGCCGGGATGCTCGTCATCCACACCCGAGAAGGGCATCTGCCGGATCTCTCCGATTGCCCGCCTGCGAAGTTGAATCGCGGCGCGCCGTCGAAACGCATTGGTGATCCGGGCACATTCGGCCGCATCCTGATCCGCGGTGAGTACGGCCACGACATCGTCGACGAACTCGCCCCCGCCGATGGCGAAGTGGTCATCGACAAGCCGGGCAAGGGGGCCTTCTATGCGACCGATCTCGCCAAGGTGCTGGCCGACAACGAGATCACCCAGCTGCTCGTCACCGGTGTCACCACCGAGGTGTGCGTGCACACCACCACACGCGAGGCCAATGATCGTGGTTTCGAGTGCGTCGTCGTATCCGATTGCGTTGGTTCGTATTTCCCCGAGTTTCAGCGGGTCGGCCTGGAGATGATCGCGGCTCAGGGCGGCATCTTCGGCTGGACCGCATCCGGCGCCGACCTCATACCCCGGTTGGCCGCCTCCGTCGACACCACTGTCGAGCCGACCGCTGCCAGCGCCTGAACCTGCAGAAGTCCCGCCAATCTCGCGAGCCAGCGTCGTCCCGCGCCTCACCCCAGAGTTCCGCCGAGAATCCGAAAGGGAATCCCCATGAGCGCCACCACCGAACCTGCTCCACCCGCCGATCCCCCAACTCCGACACCAACTCTCAAGGTCCCGTGGTGGACTCGCGGTGACACGAACGCATTCTTCGGCCTCGGGTTCAACATCCTCGTCAACGTTCTGACACTCACCGGTCTGATGATCGCTGTGGTGGGCGTCAAGGCCGACGACGTGCTCGGGACGGTGCTGCCCGCACTCGGCGTCGCCCTGATCCTCGGCAATCTGTACTACACGTTCCTGGCGCGTCGACTGGCCGCCAAGGAGGGCCGCGACGACGTCACGGCCTTGCCGTACGGGCCGAGTGTGCCGCACATGTTCATCGTCGTGTTCGTCGTCATGCTGCCGGTCTACCTGAACACCAAGGACGCGATGCAGGCGTGGCAAGCGGGCCTCGCCTGGGCGTTCATGATCGGTGTCATCGTGATGATCGGCGCGTTCGTCGGTCCGTACATCCGCAAGATCACCCCGCGCGCCGCGATGCTGGGCACGCTGGCCGGCATCTCGATCACCTTCATCTCGATGCGCCCGGCCGCGCAGATGTGGGAGGCGGCCTGGATCGGCCTGCCGGTACTCGCGATCATCCTCATCGGCTTCTTCACCGACGTGAAGCTGCCCGGCGGAGTTCCGGTCGGTTTGGCGGCCCTTCTGGTCGGTACGGCGATTGGCTGGATCGGTGGCTTCATGTCGGTGCCGGACCTCACGTCGGCCGTCGAGAACGTCGCGGTAGGCATCCCTGACCAGCGATTTGACCTCCTGTTCTCCGGACTCGGCGACCTCGCTCCGCTGTTGGGCACGGCGATTCCGCTCGGCGTCTACAACTTCACCGAGGCGATGAGCAACGTGGAAAGCGCCGCTGCGGCGGGCGACAACTACAACCTCCGCAGCGTCCTGCTGGCCGACGGCGCGGGCGCGTGCATCGGTGCGGCCTTCGGCTCGCCGTTCCCGCCCGCCGTGTACATCGGGCATCCCGGGTGGAAAGACGCTGGTGGACGGTCGAGCTATTCGCTGGCCAGCGGCATCGCGATCGGCCTGCTGTGCTTCCTCGGTCTCTTCGGCGTGCTCGAAGCTTTGCTACCGGTACCCGCGATCGTGCCGATCCTGCTGTACATCGGCCTGCTCATCGGCGCCCAGGCATTCCAGGCCGTGCCGCGACTCCACGCGGTGGCCGTGGTCGCCGCGATCATCCCCAACCTCGCGCAATGGGGATCAGGACTGATAGACAATGCGCTCGCCGCCGTCGACACGACTGCCGACAAGGTGGGCATGGAGGCGCTGAACAGCGCAGGCGTCGTCTACGACGGCATGCGCACGCTGGGGGAGGGAGCGGTGCTCGTCGGCCTGATCCTGGGTGCGATCGTCACCTTCATTCTCGACAAGAAGTTCCACTTCGCGGCCATCGCCGCACTGGTGGGTGCCGCGTTGTCCTTCATCGGCCTGATCCACGCTCCGGAAGTGGCCTGGGCGGCGAGTCCCGAGGTAGCGCTGGGCTACCTGATGTTCGCAGTGATCTGCATCGCCTACTGGTTCCTACCGGGGGCACGCACACCAGTCACCGTCGACGAAGCCGACGTCGTCGCCGGTCACTGAGGCGCCGGTCACTGACCACGAACGCGCCTGCCCCGGACTGACGTAGCGTCCGGGGCAGGCGTTTTGTTCTCCGGGGAGTCCATGCGCTAAAGTCAGCGTTCGGTTCACCTGCTGAATCGTCACCGACAAGGTGGGCGAGCCGAGAGCAATCCCCCATAGCTCAATTGGCAGAGCATTCGACTGTTAATCGAACGGTTACTGGTTCGAGTCCAGTTGGGGGAGCAGAGTAGCAGCAGGTCAGGCCCGGTTTCCGCCGGGCCTTTTCTGTTGGTGCCGGACTGGCTCTCCGAGAAGACTCGGGTGCCGCCAAATGTGTGAGGATCGATCACATGACGGAGATTCTTGAAGTCGTTCCCGGGAGGCGGATCGGCCCGGTAGTCCTGGGGCAGTCGCACAGAGGTTGAAGCTGTCATCGGCGCGCCTTCAGCCGAGGCGCGTGGCAATCTCCTCTATCGCGAGAATGCGATCGAGGTCGAGTTCGACAGCGCAGGTCGCGTGCCTTTCGCCCAGTTGTCGTACTCACGGCCAGGCGAACCAGTGCTGGTCGTCCAGGGAATCCGGCTTAGTTGCCGGGCGTACGACGATGTCATCGCTGAGCTCGCTGCTATCGGTCTCTGTGGTGAGGAGACCGCCATCGGGCACGACTTCCCGGGCTGGGGACTGTTCACCATGCACTCACTCACGGTGTGCGACGTGGACCCTGAAAACCCAGACGATGAACTGTCTCTACTCGACGGAGTATGGGTCCGCCCAAAGTGACCGGCCTGACCGCTTCGTCGACGACAACTCCTGGGCGACGCCGTCATTCGGAGGGGCCGCAGTGGTCGGACGATCTGTCGATTTGTCGAAAATGCTGTGGTTCAACATGATTCGACAAGTCTCCTGATGTTGTGTAGGTGTCGTCGAAAATACTTGCGAACCCGGCGCTAGGCATGTACTCTCGAATGTGAGTTCGAGTGATCCGGATTCGGGGGTGAGCATGGATCAGCAGATCGGCCAAGCGGCGGAGTCGTCGTTGTCGGAGGTTCCTGGTCTGCTCACCGAGATCGACGGGTTGCTGGATCGGTTGGCGGCCGCGGATCTGACGCGCTGTTCTGATGCCGAGTTGGTGGCTGTTGCGCAGGCTCAGGAGCGTGCCATCAATCGGATGACGTTTCAAGGCAATCGACAAGTGCTGGAGCTGTCGGATCGGAATGTGCCCCGCGCGATGGGGTTTCGTAGTCTCACCAACTTCCTGAACGTCGAGCTGCGGGTGTCGGACCCGGCGCGACGCAAAGACCAGATGGCCGCGACCGGCCGCTTCCGGGAACTCGATGGGCAGCTGAGGGAGCCGAGGTATCCGACGCTGGCGGCCGCGTTCGCCGACGGACTCGTGGGGCCCGGCCATGTACGCAAGACCGCGGAGATGTTGGATGCCATCCCGCACAAGGTGTCCCACGACAAGCAGGTCGCCGCGGAAGCGACGCTGTCGGGGTTGGCTGCCGAACACACACCGGACGAGATCAACACGTTGGGGCAACGCATCCTGGCGCATCTGGATCCGGATGGGGAACTGTCCGACGACGCCGACCGTAAACGGCAACGCAATCTGTGGCTGAATCGGCAGAACGCGCAACAGATGTCGAAACTGACCGCTCACCTCGACCCGGAAACCCGGGCGCTGGTGGACATGCTGTTGGCGGTCTGGGCCAAACCCGGTCTCAACAACCCCAACGATCCTGACTCGCCCAGTGGTGCCGAAGACGACGCCGACCCCGACCAGTTGAAAGCGGCCGCCGCCCGTGATGGGCGGTCACAAGCCCAACGCAATCATGATGCGCTCTCGGCGTTGCTGAAAGCAGTGTTCACAGATGGTTTGCTGGGCAAAACCCATCGTGGGTTGCCGGTGCAGTTGATCATCAAGGTCGAACTCGAGGACCTGATCGCCAAGGCCGGGTTCGGTACGACGGCGACTGGGTCGCTGCTGCCGATGGCCGATGTGGTGCGTCTGGCGGCCGAGGCCGAACAGTATTTGGCGGTGTTCGCCGACAACATTCCACTAGCCCTGTACGAGGGCCGGTCCAAGCGGTGCGCCACCATGGCGCAGCGGTTGATGTCGTTTGCCCGTGAGGACGGGGAGGTGTGTTCGGCACCGGGCTGTGATCAGCCGGCCACGCACGTGGAAATGCATCACGCGCACCGTGATTGGGCCGACGGTGGGCGCACCGACATCGTCGACCTTGCGCCGGCGTGTCCGAAGCACAATCGGATGGTCAGTGGTCGGCTCGGTGATTACACCACCGGGGTGTATCGCAGTGGTGATCTGGCCGGACGCACCTGGTGGCGGCGTAACCACCGACCCGGTGCGCCACCCAATCCGGCGCGCGTGAACCGGCGCCCCGACATCCGGGCACTGTTCGACCAACAACTCGAAAAGGCCCGCGGCAGAATCCACCACACCGAACCCGACCCGCCACCGTCGGCCACATACCAACTCACCGAGACCATCCCACCACCGGTCTCGGCGGTAGAAGCACGCCTGGCCATGGCGCTGGTCGAGAAGTACCTGTAAGACGGCTCGCGGTGCCGACGCGCACAGGTGTGTCGGTGCTCGGATCTACGGTGGAGGCATGGCACTCACCGTCACCGAACGAGAACAGTTCCTGTCCGAACCGCACATCGCTGCACTGTCGGTGGAAGCAGAACCAGGACGGGCACCGCTGACCGTTCCGATCTGGTACCAGTACACGCCGGGGGAGAGGCCATGGCTGCTCACCGGCACCGAATCACGAAAGCTCGGATTGATAAGGGCCGCAGGTCGATTCACTCTGATGGTGGAACGCGTCGAACCGACTATCCGGTACGCGTCGGTGTCGGGCGACGTCGTCGGATATGACGATGCGACGCGAGATGACCTGTGGGAGATGGCCGCGCGCTACCTGCCCGAGGAAAAGGTCGGGCCGTACGTCGACTTCGCATGGGACAACCACGGTCCGCAGACCAGAGTGACGCTCGAGCCGCGACAGTGGGTGTCGCTGGATCTCGGCAGTGTCTGAGTTGGCATATCAAGGTCGCCCGGGCCTTCGAGGCTCCTCGCGCATGGCGCTCGTCGCACCTCAGGCGGCGGTGGGGTGCATGGCGCTTGTCGCCCAAATACCCTGTCTCACCAGGCCCTTCGAGGCTCGTCGCTCGCGCTCCTCGCACCTCAGGGAGCGGATGAGTCTTCGAATCGCGCTCCTCGCACTTCAACGAGCGGAAGCAAGGCTGGCGCACGGTGAACCGGGGGTCAGGACCAGATGCCGGCGGATTCGAGGTGTCGGGTGAGACGTGTTGAACCGTCGACGAACTGGCGACGCGTCTGCTCGACCACGGCGTCGCGATCCTCCGACCGGTAGGCGTCGATGAGTCGGGCGTGACTGTCGACCGCAACGTCGCCCCACTCGGGGTCGGCCGCGTAGAGGTGCGCGGGCGTGTAGCGGGTGGCGGCAAGGAGGAACCAGGCCAGCTTCCGGCAGTCGGCGATGTGGTTGTGGACGCGGTGGAAGTCGAACTCGGCGTCTTGCACGGCGTCCACGTCACCCGCGTCGAGGGCCGCTCGCAACTGCCGGTTGCACCATTCGAGCTCGGCCAACTGCTCCTCGGTGATGACGTCGGCGGTGCGCAGCGCCAATTTCACGGCGATCGCGCCCTGGAGCCAGAACAGATCCTCGACGTCGGTGCGGCTCAGCTCGGCGACCACGTAGCCGCGTCGCGGGACGAGGTTCACCATGCCCTCGCCCCGCAACGTCAGCAGCGCCTCCCGGACGGGGGTGACACTGACACCGAGCGCCTCGGCGGTCTCGTCCATCCGGATGTAGTCGCCCGGTTGGACGGCAGCCGTCATGATCTGACCACGCAGGTGCGTGGCCACCTCCTCGGACAACTGCGGCCGCCGCCGAAGCGGCTTGGCCGCAGCGCGAGACGGCACGTCGACGTCGGCCGGCTCAGAGGCCAAACGTCTTGCCGATGATGTCTCGCTGGATTTCATTGGTGCCACCATAGACAGTCGAGATGATGGCGCCGCGCATCTGCCGCTCCGCGTCGAACTCGGTGGCGTATCCGTAGCCGCCCATCATCTGCATGGCGTCGATCGTCATCGCCTTGGAAACCTCGGTGGCCTTCAGCTTGGCCATCGACGCCTCGCGCGGGAACAGCTTCTTCGGGTACGTGTCGGCGAGCTCCGCTACCCGGTAGACCAGCAGCTTGGTGCATTCGATCTCGGTCGCGTGGTCGGCAAGACGATGTCGCAGCGCCTGGAACGTACCCACCGGCCGGCCGAACTGCTTGCGCTCGGTGACGAAAGTGAGCGTGTCGGCGAAGGAACGCTCGGCCACACCGAGTTGCATCGCCGCCAGGATGAGCCGCTCGGTGTTGAGGCCGGCCATCAGCTGATTCCAGCCGTTGTTGACGTGACCGACGACCGCCGAATCCGGGACCCTGACGTTGGTGAAGTAGAGGTCGTTGACCTCGCGGCCGCCCAGCGTGTCGATGCCCTTGATCTCCAGCCCGGGGGTGTCGGCGGGAATGTGGAACTGGGTGAGGCCTTCATGCTTCTTGTCGCTGCGCTCGGTGCGCGCGATCAGCAAGATCGACTTCGCGAAATGCGCGTTGGAACACCAGGTCTTCTGGCCGTTGATGATCCAGCCGCCGTCGACCTTCTCGGCCCGACACTTGAGGTTGGCGACGTCGGAGCCGGCCTCGGGTTCGGACATCGAGATCGAGAGCGAGTCGCCCTCCGCGACACCGGTGAGAACCTCCTTCTTGAGCTGCTCATCGGCGAACTTCTGGTAGGCGGCGGCGGTGATCAGGGTGGGACCGATGCCGCCGATCGGAGCCATCGCACGCATCGACTCGTGCAGCAGGATCGACATCTCGACGTTGCCTGCGCCGGCGCCGCCGTACTCCTCGGGCACGAGGATGCCGGCCCAGCCGAGTTCTGCCATCTTCTTGTAGAGCTCCGGCGAATGCAGTTCGGCGCCGTTGTCGGTGAGACGATCGCGCTGCTCCCGCGTGCCCGCCTCACGCTGGCAGAAGTCGGCAACGGCCTTCGCGAACGCGGTCTGTTCCTCGGTGAAATTCACCATCGTTGTGCCTGTCCTCTCGATTGACGCCCAAATCGGTGGCCAAGCTATCACATCAAATATATTTGATACGACTGGGCGTGAGCTGGGACACAAATCACTGTCGCTACATTGGTGGGATGCCGAAGTCTCGACACGTACCGAGCGCCGGGGATTCCACCGACGTCATCGACACCGACGTCGTCGACACCAAGGTCGTCGACACCGACGTCGACGGTGACGCCGCCGACGGCCCTGACGTGACCGACGACCCGGCCGAGGTGTCCCTCGTCAAGGACCCGACGCCGCTCGACGGGCAGGCATTCTTGGCTGCCAACCGCACAAATCGAGAAAAGTATCGAGTCGAGGCGGAGCGCAAGGCGGCGCGCGAAGCGGCGAAGGCCGACCGGAAGGCCGGTCGTCGGGGAGCGTCGGACGACGCCGACGATGCCTCGGACAAAGTCGATGCCGTTGGCGCGGCAGACGAGGCAGACCCCGCCGAGATGGCCGTGGATCGGATACCTCGCAAACTCGAGGCAGGCGATCGTGCCGCGACAACGGGGAGTCGCTTCCGGGTGGGCGGTAGTCGGAAGACCTTCTTGGTGATCGCAGCGTTGGCGGCGCTCGTGGTCGCATTGGCGGTCTCCACCGCGTGGCTGGCCGTGGCGTATCGAGATGCCAAGTCGGACAACGTCGCGGCGTCGTCAGGCTTTGACCCGACGACACAGTCGGCCGTCGATGCCGCGCGTAAGTACGCCGTCGAACTCACCAGCTACGACTCGGCGAACTTCGCCGACCTCGATCGTCGGATCGAGGCGGTCTCGACACCCAAGTTCGCGCAGTCGTACATCGCGTCGTCGCAAGATGCGCGTCGGGGCAGTGCGCAGGTCAAAGCGGTGTCGTCGGCCAAGGCCGACAACGCCGCGATCATGTCGGTCGACGAGGGCAAATACGTCGTGCTGCTCACGCTGGACCAGACAGTGACGTCGCCGGAGATCCGGAAGGCCAAGCCGGACGGAATTCTCTACCAATCCCGCGTGAAGATGACGCTGGTCCAGTCCGACGACGGGCGCTGGCTCATCGACGATTTCGACGTCGTCTGAGTCTCGGAAATCTCATTCGCCCAGCAGAATTCGTGAGCTCAGCGCGGTGATCCGCGCCTCGGAGGGTTGCTGGGGGAGTCGCGCCAAGTCGGTGATCACGTTGAGTGCCGCGTGCACGAGGAAGCGGGCCTGAGTTGCGCTCAGATCGGGTCGCCACCGGGTCACCCAAGTCGCCCATTCCTCGACGGTGAGTCGTTGCTGGTTGCGCAGCGCCGTGCGCTGCGTCGGCCCGACATGCCCGATCTCGGTGACATACACGGTGATCAACTCGGTACTGCCGCAGGTCAATCCGACATAGCGGGTGACGAGTGCGACGATCGCCTCGCGAGGGGTGCTCGACGCGGCGAGTGCGTCGGTGATCGACGCGGTCACTCGCTCGGCGGCACGCCAGAACGCGGCCTCGAGGATCGCCGACTTGCTCGGGTAGTGCCGGTAGACACCTGATGCGGGTATCCCGGCGGCGCGCGCGATGTCGTCGATGGTGACGTCCCGGAATCCGCGCGCGGCAAACAGGTGGATCGACTCGGCCAGGACCACCTCCCGCTTGGCCGCGGGGAGCAGTCCGGTGCCGGGTGTGGCTGTGGTGGGGTCGGTCGGCGGGGGTAGATCGACCTGGACGAGATCGGTTGCCGCGTCACGGATCAGGGTATGTGCCTCGCGGGCCGGGAGCGCCGCTCGGTGCGTGGCCGGGCTGGCCACCACGCTCGTCATTGCCGCGGTGATCAGATCGGCGTCGGCGTCGCTCAGGCCGGGTCGGCGTCGTTGTAGCGCGGCCCGGATGCGCCGGTGCTGGTTGATGACCACCTCTCGCACGAGGTCGGCGTCGGCACCTTCGAGGTAGCGGGCCTCCCAGCGATAGAGGCCACCGGTGCGGCGGTTCTCGATCGACGTGGTTGTGATGGCGCTGAGCAGGTCGTCGAGTTCGGTGGGTGAACCCGGTTCGACCCCGTCGACGGCGCCGCTCAGCCCGTGCGCCAACTGTGCGGTCGTCTCCGCGAACAGTGCGTATTTCGTCGGAAAGTGGCGATAGAGCGCGGGCGCGGAGATGCCGACCGCGTCGGCGATGTCCTCGAGCCGCACAGTGTGGAAACCCCCGGCGCTGAACGCCTTGGCGGCCGCGTCGAGGATGAACTGTCGCCGCGCAGCAGGGCGTCGCCGACGAGGTGCGCCGGCGTCTGCGGCAGGCACGTCGGATGGCGTGGTCCCTGGTTGTGCGGTCATGACGGTTCAGCCTAGCCGGATGCAGTCTTCGCGTGACCGATTTATGTCGCAGGCACAAAAAGACCAGGAAGACCGCGTGTGTGGCCGTGATAAGTTAACCGGTATTCTCGTGATGTGGGTCGCACTATGGTAGTAAGGTCAGGACCCGATGGGACGGATATGTCCGGTTGTGTCTATCGATGCCGTGGCGTGGAATGTCATGGCGGACGAGGAGTGCTGTGAGCGACGGTGCGGTGACGGAGAAGGTGACGGATAGGCCGACGACGGGGATCGGGGCCAGCGGAATCGGGACCAACGTCGATGAGCGCGGCGTCGCGCGTCTGACGATCTCGCGGCCCGAACGCATGAATGCGCTCGATGGTGCGGCGTCGGCCGCGATCATCGAGGCCCTCGACGCGTGGGCGTCCGACGACGACGTCCGTGCGGTGGTCATCGACGGTGCCGGCGGCAGCTTCAGCACCGGCGCAGACGTCATCGCGATCGCCGAGAATGCCGCCAAGAACGCTGCGTCGGGGTCGGCCGGCCTCACGCCTGAGCAGGCGCGCCAGACGATCTCGGGTGGCTCCGAGCTGGCGCGTGCCGTGCGCCGGGTGCCGGTGCCGGTGATCGCCTCGGTGGACGGCGCGGCCGTGGGTATCGGTGCTTCGCTGGCCATTGCGGCCGACCTCGTCTACGCGACGTCGCGGTCGTACTTCCTGCTCGCGTTCATCAACATCGGGCTGATGCCCGACGGCGCGGCCTCGATGCTGCCGGCCGTGTCGGTGGGTCGTGCGCGTGCCAACGCGATGGCTTTGCTGGGCGAGAAGCTGCGGGCGTCCGCCGCTTACGACGCCGGACTGGTGACGGCTGTCCTCGACGACCGTGCCGCCCTCGACGCCGCGGTCGACAAGGCTGCGAACAAGGTCGCGTCCTCGAGCCCGGCCGCGATGCGGCTCACCAAGGCCGCGCTCGACGCGCACACCATGGCCGGGTTCGAAGCCGCCCTCGAACGCGAACTCGCCGGTCAGACGTCGCTGTTGCAGTCACCCGAGTTCCAGGCCGCACTCGCGGCCTTCACCGGCAGGTAGCCTGCCGACCAAAAGTGTTGTGGCCGAGCTGATCTCGCTCGCCACCGATACCACTCGACAATCAATTCGCACGTCCGAAGAAGAAGGAGACACCGATGACCGCCACCCTCGATTCGAGCAGCGATCTCGTCACCGAGCCATTGCGCTCCCGCCGCAATCACTGGAACAACCAGATTCGCCGCCATGCGTTCATGACACCGGACAAGCCTGCGCTGAAGTTCATGGGGCAGGTCACCACGTGGAAGCAGCTCGACGAACGGTCGCGCGCATTCGCCGCCGCCCTCAGCCGTCGAGGCGTGCAGTTCGGTGACCGAATCCTGCTGATCCTGCTGAATCGTTCGGAGTATGTCGAGGCGACGCTGGGCGCCAACCTCATCGGCGCAATTCCGGTGCCGGTCAACATCCGGATGAGTCCCGCCGAGATCGCGTTCCTCGTCACCGACAGCGGCGCGAAGGTCATCGTCACCGAGTCGTTGCTCGCACCGCTGGCCGACGCGGTCAGCGCCGCGACCGGCGCGATCGACGCCACCGTCGTGGTGGGCGACACCCAGAACGAGGCGCACCTGAAGTTCGAGGACCTGGTGGCCGAGGACTCCTCGGACCTGCCGGAGATCGACGTCCCGGAAGAGACCGTCGCCCTCATCATGTACACCTCCGGCACCACCGGAAAGCCCAAGGGCGCCATGCTGACCCACCAGAACCTGCAGGCGCAGGCGGTGACCTGTCTGCAGGCGTTGAACACCCGGTCCGACGATGTGGGCTCGTGTGTTGCGCCGATGTTCCACATTGCCGGCCTCGGCGCGATGGCGCCGCTGTTCTACATGGGTGCGCTCTCGGTGATCCACCCGTTGGGGGCGTTCGACCCCAACGACATGCTCGACACCCTCGAGAAGGAGGGCACCACCTCCATCTTCCTGGTGCCCGCTCAGTGGCAGGCCGTGTGTGCCGTGCAGCAGGCCAAGCCGCGTGACCTCAAGCTGCGTGTCATCAGCTGGGGTGCCGCGCCCGCCTCGGACAGCGTGCTCAACGCCATGAACGAGACGTTCCCGGATGCCATGAACGTGGCGGTCTTCGGTCAGACCGAGATGTCGCCGATCACTTGCGTGCTCGAGGGCCGCGATGCCCTGCGCAAGATCGGTTCCATCGGCAAGGTCGTGCCTGCGGTCACCGCGCGCATCGTCGACCCGGAGATGAACGACGTCGAACCGGGCGTCGTGGGCGAGATCGTCTACCGCGGACCCAACATGATGAAGGGCTACTGGCAGAACCCGCAGGGCACCGCCGACGCATTCCACGGCGGCTGGTTCCACAGTGGCGACCTGGTCCGCCAGGACGAAGAGGGCTTCATCTACGTCGTCGACCGCGCCAAGGACATGATCATCTCCGGCGGCGAGAACATCTACTGCGCCGAGGTGGAGAACGTGCTCTTCGGCCACGAGAAGATCGTGGAGGCCGCGATCATCGGCCGCGCACACGAGAAGTGGGGCGAGGTGCCGGTGGCGGTCGTCGTGCTCGCCGAGGGCGTCGACGACCTCACCCTCGAGGACCTCGAGCCGTACCTCAACGAGAACCTCGCGCGATTCAAGCACCCCAAGGACATCGTGATCGTCGACGAGCTGCCCCGTAACGCGGGCGGCAAGGTCGTCAAGCCGACGCTGCGCAGCAGCTACGGCAGCAAGGACGCCGGACTGGCGAACTGACGCCGCACCGCATCACCGGACACCGACCCGGACGCCTGTTACGGCGTCCGGGTCGTTCGCGTCGAAGTGGTCGATAACTGCGTGTGACCTGCGAATATGCGAATCTCAAGAAACGCACATTAGAACACGTTTCATTTTTCGGATTCAGTGACTACCCTCACAGGAGAAATCACCATTGCGGGTGGAATTCCCGGCGGATCGATGTCGTCGGGGCGAATGGAGGATGTGACGTGAAGACAAAGGGTGCACTGCTTCGGGAACTCAACAAGCCGTGGCAGATCGAGGAGATCGAGATCGGCGACCCCAAGGCCAGTGAGATCAAGATCCGCATGGAAGCGGCCGGCATGTGCCACTCGGATCATCATCTGATGACCGGCGGCATCCCGATGGCGGGCTTCCCGATCCTCGGTGGCCACGAAGGGGCGGGCGTCGTCGAACAGGTCGGTGAGGGTGTAACCGACTTCGAGGTCGGCGACCACGTGGTGCTGTCGTTCATCCCGTCGTGTGGCAAGTGCCCGTCGTGCAAGGCCGGTCTGGCCAACCTCTGTGACTTCGGTGCGATGCTCCTGCAGGGCGAGGCGGTGTCGGACAACACCTTCCGCATCCACACCGCGGCGGGGGAGAACGTCTACCCGATGACGCTGCTCGGCACCTTCTCGCCGTACATGGTGGTGCACGAGGCGTCGGCGGTGAAGATCGACAAGGACATCCCGTTCGAGGTCGCCGCCCTGTGCGGCTGCGGTATCCCCACCGGCTACGGCTCGTCGACCCGCAGCGGTGACGTGCGGCCGGGCGAAGATGTCGCGATCGTCGGCGTCGGCGGTGTCGGCACCGCCGCGCTGCAGGGTGCGGTGATCGCGGGCGCCCGCAACATCTTTGCGATCGACCCGGTCGAGTGGAAGCGCGAGCAGGCCCTGAAGTTCGGCGCCACCCATGCTTTTGCGTCGGTCGAGGAAGCGGCGATGTCGATCGCGGAGATCACCCACGGGCACATGTGCCACAAGGTGATCGTCACGGTCGGCGAGGTACACGGCAAGGACGTCGACACCTGGATGGGCATCACCGCCAAGGCCGGCACCTGCGTGCTCACCGGCATGGGCAACATGATGGAGAGCGATGTGACCCTCAACCTCGCGATGCTGACCCTGCTGCAGAAGAACCTGCAGGGCTCCATCTTCGGTGGTGCCAATCCCAAGCTGGACATCCCGAACCTGCTGTCGATGTACAAGCTCGGCAAACTGAACATCGCCGACATGATCACCCGGCAGTACCGTCTCGACCAGATCAACGAGGGCTACCAGGACATGCTCGACGGCAAGAACATTCGCGGCGTCATCCGCTACACCGACGAAGATCACTAGCCGTTCGTAAGTTGCGATGGCGGTCGGGTCTCGTACTCGGCCGCCATCGGTGTGTCTGGGCCGGAGCGCGGCGGTAACGTGGCCTGTTGTGGCGGCACTCGAAGCGTTGGCGGACTGGCCGGTTGACCGTGTGTCAGGGGCGCTCATCATGCCCGACGGCGTGGTCGAGGAGTTCGGCGACACCGGTGCGGTCTTCGAACTCGCCTCGGTCACCAAGCTTCTCGTGGCCGAGGCGGTACTCGTCGCCGTCGAGGAGGGGGCGGTCGAGCTCGACGATGCCGCCGGGCCTCCCGGCGCGACGGTCGCGCATCTGCTCGCACACGCGTCGGGCCTGGCGTTCGGCACACGCGACGTCGAGGCGCCGGTAGGGGAACGGCGCATCTACTCCAGCGCGGGTTTCGAGGTGCTGGCCGAGGTCGTCGAATCGGCCACGCAGATCGCCTTCCCGGAGTATCTCGCCGGTGCGGTATTCGAGCCGCTGGGTATGGCGTCCTCGGAGTTGGCCGGTCCCGCCGGACATGGTGCGCGGTCGAGTGTCGCCGACCTCACGGCGTTCGCGTCCGAACTCTTGGCGCCACAGCTCTTGTCCCGGGAGACCTCAGATCTGGCGACGTCCGTGCAGTTCCCGGGGCTCGACGGCTTTGTGCCCGGCTACGGCAAGCACCGCCCGAACGACTGGGGTCTGGGGTTCGAGATTCGCTCGAACAAGTCGCCGCACTGGACTGGATCGTCGAATTCGCCACGGACGTTCGGGCATTTCGGCCAGTCCGGCACATTCCTGTGGGTCGACCCCGAACTCGGCGCCGCATGTGTCGTGTTGACCGACCGCGACTTCGGAGCCTGGGCCAAGCCGCTGTGGAGTGAGTTCAACGACGCCGTGGTCGCGGCGATCCGGTCGTCGGACTGATCCGGCCGGTGACCGGGGCCGTTGAGCTACGGGAATCTGTACGTGCGAGGCCGCCCAAGTGCACAGTGCAGTCGGTCGGGCCGGGGCGTACCGCTTTCCGACGGCAGTTTCGTCACGTAAGTGATAGATAATCGCACGAGAAACTGGCGCAACACGTGCACCATGGGGCACAATAAACCACAACGATGTGATATCCGGTATCGCGAGGTGTGTTGGGGAAGACGTTCCTCGTCGACAACCGGAGGTGAAGACGGTGCGCAATCTGAACCAGTTTGCGGACATGACGACTGGAGTGGTGTACATCCACTCGGCGCCGGTGGCGCTGTGCCCGCATGTGGAGTGGGCTCTGTCGTCGACCCTGAATGCGCGGGCCAACCTCAAGTGGTCCGCGCAAGAGGCCGACCGCGGATTGCAGCGCGCGACGGTGGACTGGGCAGGCCCGGTGGGTACCGCGGCCCGCTTGGTCACTGCGCTGCGCGAGTGGTCGGCGCTGCGTTTCGAGGTCACCGAGAACGCCAGCGACGGCGTCGACGGCGAACGCTTCAGCTACGTACCGGGTCTTGGTCTGTGGCGCGGTTCGACGAGCGCGAACGGCGACGTGGTGATCGGGGAGATGCAGCTGCGGACGATGATCGAGGCGCAGCCCGACAGCGCCGGCCTCGCCGGTGAAGTGGAAGCCGCTCTCGGAACCGCGTGGGACGAGGCGCTGGAGCCGTATCGCATGGGCGGTGCGGGCGCCGAGGTCACCTGGCTACAGCAACGGGTCGGCTGAATTTCGTCAGCGGGCGGGCGCTGCCCTTCGAGGCTCGCAAGCTCGCACCTCAGGGAGCGGTGGAGGCTCGCAAGCTCGCACCTCAGGGAGCGGTGGAGGCTCGCAAGCTCGCACCTCAGGGAGCGGTGGTTCACACCTCAGGCAGTGGTGGTTCACACCTCAGGCAGTGGTGGTTCACACCTCAGGCAGTGGTGGCAGGCAGCCTACAGCGGAATGTTCTTGTGCCGCCCGCGTCGTGCCGGTGCGGCCGCGAGGGCCTCGGCGATGATGCTGCGGGTCTTGGCCGGATCGATGATCTCGTCGACCACGCCGATCGACTGAGCGCGTCCCACGCCGCCCGCGATGGCCTCATGCTCGGCTGCGAGACGCTCGTGCAGGGCCTCTCGCTCGTCGTCGGGTGCGGCGGCGAGGGCTTTCTTGTGCAGGATGCCGACGGCTGCCTTGGCGCCCATGACGGCGACCTCGGAGCCGGGCCAGGCGTAGACGGCGGTGGCGCCGAGGGCACGCGAGTTCATCGCGATGTAGGCGCCGCCGTAGATCTTGCGGGTGACCAGGGTGACCCGCGGAACGGTGCATTCGGCGAAGGCGTGCAACAGTTTTGCACCGCGTCGAACGACGCCGTTCCATTCCTGGCCGACACCGGGCAGGTAACCGGGGACGTCGGTGATGACCACGAGGGGAACACCGAACGCGTCGCAGAGGCGGACGAATCGGGACGCCTTCTCGGCGCTCTCGGAGTTGAGGCAGCCGCCCATGCGGAGCGGGTTGTTGGCGATCACGCCGACGCTGCGGCCGGCGAGCCGGCCGAATCCGGTCACGATGTTCGGGGCCCAACGGGCTTGCAGCTCTTCGAAACTGGAGATCTCGGTTTCGCCGTCGGCGGCGAGCTGGGTGTCGAGCAGCTGCTCGACGATGGGGTGCACATCGTAAGCGCGTCGATTGGACTCGGGGAGAAGGGCTTTGAGGTCGGTGTCACCGGCCTGCGCCTGCTCGCGGTTGAAGTGGCCCTGTCGGCTGAAGGTCGACACGAGACGCCGTGCGCGCCAGAACGCGTCGGGCTCGGAGTCGGCGACGATGTGGCACACGCCGGACTTCTTGCCGTGGGTGAGGGGCCCGCCGAGCGATTCCATGTCGACGTCTTCGCCGGTGACGCTGCGGACGACGTCGGGGCCGGTCACGAACACCCGGCCGGCCGGAGCCATGATCACCACGTCGGTGAGTGCCGGACCGTAGGCGGCGCCGCCTGCGGCGAAACCGACGACGACGGAGATCTGCGGGATGTAGCCCGACGCGCGGACCATCGCCTCGAAGACCTGGCCGACCGCGTGGAGAGCTTCGACGCCCTCGGCCAGTCGAGCACCGCCCGAATGCCAGATGCCGATGACCGGCGCCTGTTCGGTGATGGCGGTGTCGATGGCGTTGACGATGT
The DNA here is from genome assembly GCF_040610755.1 of Gordonia sp. NPDC003585. NCBI lineage: Bacteria > Bacillati > Actinomycetota > Actinomycetes > Mycobacteriales > Gordoniaceae > Gordonia > Gordonia sp. NPDC003585. The sequence goes on from NZ_JBEXMX010000047.1 coordinate 23,624, forward strand.
GGGCACACCCCACGACACCCATGGCACCGCCCATGACGGTGCCATCGGTGCAGTAGGAGACGGTACGAACGCCGTTGACGAGGCCGATCGCCGCCTGAACGCCCGATTTGTCGCGCGAGTGCAGCAACGACATCGAGCCTTCGTCGAAGAAGTTGGTCAACCGCAGCAACGGGTCGCGGGGGTCGGCAGCTTCTTCATGGCCGCTGATCGGAGCCAAGGTCGTCATTCGCGGTCTCCTGCAGGGTGTCGGGGGTGTGTTGGCGGATTCAGTAACGACCGAAGGCGATCGCCACGTTGTGCCCACCGAATCCGAAGGAGTTGTTGATCGCGTAGTCGATCTGTCCATAGCGGGGCTCGCCGTGGACGACATCGATGTCGCACTCCGGATCCTGGTTCTCCAAGTTGAGCGTGGGAGGGATGACCCCTTCTTCGACGCTCTTGATGGTCAGCACCGACTCCAGCGCCCCGACTGCGCCGATGGAGTGTCCGAGTGCCGACTTGGGTGCATAGACCGCAGCGTGCTGGCCGACCGCCGACACGATGCCGACGGCCTCGGCGGTGTCACCGATGGGTGTCGCCGTGGCGTGGGCATTGATATGGGTGATGTCGGTCTTGCTCAGACCTGCGGTCTGGATGGCGCGGGCCATGGCCCGCGCGTTGCCCTGACCGCTGGGGTCGGGGGCAACCAGGTGGAAACCGTCGGACGTGATGCCCGCACCGAGAACGCGGGCGTGGATGTGAGCGCCGCGCGCCTTGGCGTGCTCTTCACGCTCGAGGATCAGCATCGCGGCGGCCTCGCCGAACACGAATCCGTCACGGTCCTTGTCGAACGGCCGGGAGGCGCCCGCAGGATCGTCGTTGCGTGTGCTCATCGCCCGCATCATCGAGAAGGCCGCGATCGGAATCGCATCGATATGACCTTCGACGCCACCGGCGACGACCATGTCGGCGTCACCCATGACGATGTGACGCCACGCGTGTGCGATCGCCTCGGCGCCCGAAGAGCATGCCGAGACAGGGGTGATCACTCCGGCGCGCGCGCCGACATTGAGGCCGGCAACCGCGGCCGGACCGTTGGGCATCGCCATCGAGACGGCCAGCGGGGAGACCTTGCGGTAGTTGCCGGACTGCTCGATCGCCTTGACGTTGTCGACCATCGCGTCACCGCCGCCCTGACCGGTACCGATCACGACAGCGAGACGCTCGGGATCGACCTCGGGCTCACCGGCGTGCGCCCAGAGACGCTTGCTCATGACGTGCGACACGCGCTCGACATAGGCCATACGACGCGCCTCGATGCGGGTGACCTCCTCGGCGGGGTCCTTGAGCATCCGCCCGCCGATACGGCACGGCAGTTCGCCGTACTGGGTGACGAAGTCGTCGGTCAGCAGCCGGATGCCGGACTCGCCGGCGAGAAGACCCTTCCACGTGGAGTCGAGGTCTTCGCCCAGCGAGGTGGTGGCCACCATGGAGGTGACCACCACGCTCGGGAAGTTCCCGCCCAGCGTCGAATATTCGCGGAGGGAGGGGGAGCTCACGAGTTCTTGTCTGCCTCGACCTGGGCGGCGATGGCAGCTGCGGCCTCGGGGTTCTCGGCTTCGAGCTTCTGGATGTAGGCAACCGCGTCACCGACGGTGCGCAGGCCGGCGAGATCCTCGTCGGGGATCTTCACGCCGTACTTGTCCTCGGTCTGCACGGCGATCTCCACCATCGACAGCGAGTCGATGTCGAGGTCGTCGACGAACGACTTCTCCAAGGTCACCTCGGACGGCTCGATGCCGGTGACTTCCTCGATGATTTCGGCGATGCCGGCAATGAGTTGTTCCTGGGTGGCAGCCACTGTGTGGTTCCCTTCTTGATTCTCTTGGGTGATTACTCGCTCCGGAGCGCGACGAGGGCAGCATTCGCCCACGGGCGCTTGGACAACCGGCACACTGCCGATCTTCCGGGGGTCAGGCAACTAAGCCGTGACCGCTATCCAAGTTCGGTGATCTTCGCGATGTCGGCGGGCGCCTTGAGGGCGACCGCGGGGGTGCCCTTGAGCTCGCGCTTCGCGATGCCGACCAGCGTGCCGGCCGGCGGGAGTTCGACGATTGCGTTCGCGGCGTTGTCGCGGAGGTAGGCCGAGCACAGGTCCCAGCGGACCGGGCTGGTCACCTGGGCGACGAGCTTCGTCAGTGCGTCCGCGCCGTTCGCGACCGGCTGACCGTCGGAATTCGACAGCAGGGTGCGGTTGGGGTCGGCCGGGGTGATCCGCGCAGCCGCCTCGGCGACAGCCTCCTGGGCCGGCGCCATGTAGCGGGTGTGGAATGCACCGGCGACGGCGAGCTTACGGATGCGCGCCTTTTCCGGCGGAGCGGCGATGAGTTCGTCGATCGCCGATTCGGCGCCGGCGGCGACGATCTGCCCGGCGGCATTGCGGTTGGCCGGTACGAGGTCGAGTTCGGCGAGACGTGCCAGCACCTGCGCTTCGTCACCACCGAGAACGGCGGCCATCGTGGTCGGTTCCAGTGCGCAGGCCCGGGCCATCTCGGCGCCGCGGACGGCGGCGAGGGTCACAGCCTCGTCGGAGCTGATGACTCCGGTGATGGCGGCCGCGGCGAGTTCGCCGACCGAATGGCCGGCCACGACCGCGTCGTCGGGGAGTTCGCCACCCTTGCGCACCTCGTCGAAGGCCAGGAGCGCCGAGGCGACGACGAGCGGCTGGGTGACTGCGGTGTCGGTGATTTCCTCCGCGGTCGCGGAGGTGCCGAGGCGTTCCAGATCGAGGCGGGTCAGCTTCGACCAGGTCGCAAGTTGATCACGCGCGCCAGGAAGATCCAGCCACGGCGTGAGCATGCCGGGCGTCTGGGAACCCTGTCCGGGGGCAAGCATCGTTAGCACGTGACCAGAGAACACCGTTTGAACGACATATGTGGGTGTAGAGAAGCATGAACCTTGTCGAGCACTTTTGTGGGGTTCCTACAAACTTCACCTTGGCGTCACCTGGTTCGTCATCACACTGAGATTCGTTACCCAACCGTGTCTTCGGGCGCTCTAACTGCGGAAACGTCGAAATGGCCGTGTTACGGATGTTTCCTATGTTGCTTGTGTAGGCGATTCGTGTCGGAAGTGTGTCAGTCGACCCACAGTCGCTGCGATCCTCAGTACGTACGCGTCGCGCGGGTTAGTTGGATCACGTCCTGTGATTTCTGAAATTTTCTTCAGTCTGTAACGAACCGTATTTGGATGGATATACAGAACACGGGCGCACGACTCGACCGAACCGCCCGAGTCGAGGTATGCCTCCAAAGTGGAGTTCAGCGTGGCCCCACCCTTCTCCAGCGGTCGGACGAGGGATTCGCTCAATGCGGCCATCGCGGAGTCATCCCCGTTCAGAGCGCGTTCGGGGAGAAGTTCGAGGCTGTGCACCGGTCGTGGTGCGTTCGGCCACCCGACCACGGCGGTGATTCCGGACATGGCCTCGGTGGCGCTCGCGTGCGCACTTCCCAGGTTCGGCATGGTGGGACCGATCACCACCGGACCGTCGGCGAAATGGCCGAGCAGGGCGGTCGTGAACTTCTCGGTCGGTTTGATCGGGCCGCTGACGATGGCCACCAGCAGCGAGCCTTGCACCACCGACAGCGCCGACCGGTCGTGTGCACGTGCGGTGTTGTGGATCGCGAGGGGGACCGACACGTTCTGCTCGGGCGGTGGCGCGCCGACGATGACCGTAGCGGGGGCGTCGGAATCCCAGTTCAAGGCTGCGGCTCGGGAGAGCAGCTGCGGCCCCGTGTCGCCGCGGACCACGGCGTCGACGACGAGTGCCTCCAGGCGCGAGTCCCACGCGCCACGTGATTCCGCCGCCGACGCATAGATCGAGGCCGCGGCGAAACCGATCTCGCGGCCGTAGCGCAGGACCGACTCGGTGAGCGCTCGGAGCTGCGCGTCGTTGCGGGCGAGAAGCGGCAACCACTTCTCGAAGAACTCCATCGCGACCCGCACCATCTCGACCGTCTGCAGCAGCGTGATGCGTCGGGCCAGATCCTGCGGCACCACCTGGAATGCCTGGACGGTGAACTTGACGTTGCCCTCGGGGTCCTGAATCCACTCGACGAAGTTGACGACCGCGGTCTGCACCACCAGTTGCACACTGGCCCGCTGCGCGGCGTCGAGGTCGCCGAAGTACGGCAGCTGATCCTGCATCGAGTGAACCGCCTCGGTGGCGAGACGGCCGCTGTACTGCTTCACCCGGCGCAGCAGTGTGTCCGGCAGGGCGTCGTGCACAGTGGCCGGCGCAGGCACGTGTGCACCACGCTCCCCGAACACGTCGATGCTCGGGGGCTGCTGGTTGATCCGTGCGTCCGACACCACTCCAATGTAGTGGTCGGTGGAGGTGGTCGAGACCGTGCTCGACGGTCCGGTCTGCTCAGGCGCTCCCGGTATCCGCGAACGAGACCTCGGCCGCCGAGACGTCGGTGATCTTGTACTTGTCCGCCGCCTCGCGTGCGACGGTCATCGGAATGTGCCCGTCGCGGGCGAGTGCGACCAGAACGCCGACGACGATCGACTGCGCGTCGACGTTGAAGAATCGCCGCGCGGCCGGTCGGGTGTCGGAGAAGCCGAACCCGTCGGTGCCCAGGGTGAGGTAGGTGCCCGGCACGTAGGCGCGGATCTGTTCCTGCACGCCGCGCATGTAATCGCTGACCGCGACGAACGGACCGGGAACCTCGCCGAGAACCTCGGTCAGGTACGCGCGGCCGCCGTCGGTCGACGGTTCGCGCACCGCGGCCCGATCGGCCCGGATGCCGTCGCGGGCGAGTTCGCTCCACGACGTCACCGAGTAGACGTTGGCGCCGACATTCCACTCCTCGGCGAGGATCTCCTGGGCGCGCAGGGCATCGGGCATGGTGATCCCGGACACCAGGATGCTGGCCGGGTGTTCCTTGCCCTCCGGCGCGTCGGCGAAGCGGTAGATGCCCTTGAGGACGCCGGCCACGTCCAGATTCTCCGGCTGCGGGGGCTGGCTGAACGGCTCGTTGTAGACGGTCAGGTAGTAGTAGATGTTCTCCGGATTCTCGCCGTACATGCGCTTGAGACCGTCGGCGATGATGTGGCCGAGTTCGAAGGCGAACGCGGGGTCGTAGGCCACCACCGCCGGGTTGGTCGCCGCGAGAAGCGGTGAGTGCCCGTCGGCGTGCTGCAGTCCCTCACCGGTGAGCGTCGTGCGTCCGGCTGTCGCGCCGATGACGAAACCGCGGGCCATCTGGTCGGCGGCGGCCCAGAAGCTGTCGCCGGTCCGCTGGAAACCGAACATCGAATAGAAGATGTAGAGCGGGATCATCGGTTCGCCGTGCGTGGAGTACGACGTGCCGACGGCGGTGAACGACGCCGCCGATCCGGCCTCGTTGATGCCCTCGTGCAGGATCTGCCCTTCCGAGCTCTCCTTGTAGGCGAGCATCAGCTCGGCGTCGACGGCCGTGTACAGCTGCCCGTTGCGGTTGTAGATCTTGAGGCTCGGGAACCATGAGTCCATGCCGAAGGTGCGGGCCTCGTCCGGGATGATCGGGACGATGCGCTTGCCGATCTCCTTGTCGCGCAACAGGTCCTTGAAGATGCGGACCAGCGCCATGGTGGTGGCCACCTGCTGCTTGCCGGATCCCTTGCCGCTCGTCTTGAGCGCCTGGCTGACGTCGGGCTTCAGTGCCTTCGCCTTGGTCCGCCGTTCCGGCAGCGATCCGCCGAGCGCCTTGCGGCGGTCGAGCATGTACTGGATCTCCGCCGACTCGGGCCCGGGGTTGTAATACGGCGGAAGGTAGGGGTCCTTTTCGAGCTGCTCGTCGGTGATCGGGATCCGGTTGTTGTCGCGGAAGGCCTTGAGATCGTCGAGGGTCAGCTTCTTCATCTGGTGGGTCGCGTTGCGTCCCTCGAAGTGACTGCCGAGCAGATAGCCCTTGATGGTGTGCGCGAGGATGACGGTCGGCTGCCCCTTGTGGGCCATCGCTGCCGCGTAGGCGGCGTAGACCTTGCGGTAGTCGTGTCCGCCGCGCTTCATCTCCCAGATGTCGGCGTCGGACATGTTCTTCACGAGTTCCTTGGTCCGCGGGTCGCGGGCGAAGAAGTGGTCGCGGATGAAACCGCCGTCGTTGGCGCGGTAGGTCTGGAAATCGCCGTCGGGCGTGGTGTTCATCAGGTTGACCAGCGCGCCCTCGTGGTCGGCGTAGAACAGCTTGTCCCACTCGCGGCCCCAGATGACCTTGATGACGTTCCAGCCGGCGCCGCGGAAGAACGATTCGAGCTCCTGGATGATCTTGCCGTTGCCACGGACCGGGCCGTCGAGTCGCTGCAGGTTGCAGTTGACGACGAAGGTGAGGTTGTCGAGACCCTCGGTGGCGGCGAAGCTCGCGAATCCGCGCGACTCCGTTTCGTCCATCTCGCCGTCGCCGAGGAACGCCCACACGTGCTGGTCGGAGGTGTCCTTGATGCCCCGATCGTGCAGGTAGTGGTTGAACCGGGCCTGGTAGATGGCGTTCATCGGTCCCAGACCCATCGAGACTGTCGGGAACTGCCAGAACTCGGGCATCAGTCGGGGGTGCGGATACGACGGCAGGCCGCCACCCTCGCCGGCGTGGCTGTGTTCCTGGCGGAAGCCGTCCATGCGGGCCTCGTCGATGCGGCCCTCGAGGAAGGCACGTGCGTAGATTCCCGGCGCGGCATGGCCCTGGATGAAGATCTGGTCGCCGCCGCCGGAGTGGTCGAGGCCGCGGAAGAAGTGGTTGAAGCCGACCTCGTAGAGGGTGGCCGAGGACGCGTAGGTCGAGATGTGGCCGCCGACGCCGACGCCGGGTCGTTGCGCACGGTGCACCATGATCGCGGCGTTCCAGCGCAGGATGCGGCGGAACCGGCGTTCGACCGCCTCGTCGCCCGGGAACCAGGGCTCGCGTTCGGTGGTGATCGTGTTGACGTAGTCGGTCGAGGTCAGCGACGGGATGGAGACCTGCTTCTCACCGGCCCGTTCCAGCAGCCGCAGCATGAGATAGCGCGCTCGGGATGGTCCGGCGTGATCGATCAGCTGATCGAAGGATTCCAGCCACTCGCCGGTCTCCTCTGGATCGATGTCGGGCAGGTACGACGCGACTCCTTCACGGATGACGCGGACGCGATTGGAGTGACCATTCCGCGAGGGATCGACGGTGCCGTCGCTCCCTGTAGATGTGTCGCTTCCGCTCGCGCTTGCCTGTTCGGTCGGTGCCTCATGGGTCACTGTGTTGCCTACTCCCTCGACTCGGCCGGGCCAACGGGTGGAGGTCCGGCGTCCGATGACATGGGCGCCGCTTCCTCGGAGATGGTGAGAACTGCGGTGTCCCTCTCACATCGTGCCCCATGTGAGGTCGCTTGGCACCGGGTGCGGCGGTGTTGGCCATCTCGCGCGTCATGGGTGCGGTAGCGTTTGGTCCTTATTACTGACGCGTAAGGAGTTGAGCATGTGGGGCGGACCGGCGCGGAGACGTTTCGCCGCGGCGTCGGCGACTCGTCTGGTGGCGCTGTTCGTGGGTCTCGCCGCAGGTGCTCTCGTGCTGTCGTCGTGCGCGACGACGCTGCCCGGACACGGCGTGGCGGCGCCGGGCGAGGTTGCCGCCTACCGGTCCGAGGTGACCGCGGCGCGTCAGTCGAAGGCGAAGACGGCCGGTGTCGAGCTGTGTCGTGAGGCGATGGCCGCGATGGTGGTGATGGTGCGGGGTTACAACACCTTCGTCGGTCGGTTGAACCAGGCGCACAACTACCCGGCGGTGGGCGATCTGGACAACAAGGCCCGTGCAAGCCTCATCGCCGGTGCCGATCAGATTCGTCCGCACATCACCGGCGTGACCCCGGCAGACGTCGCTGCTCCGGCCCGGGCGTTCCTGGCGTCGAGTGGGCGGTTGGAGGACGGCATCCGTCGCGAATTGTTGGTCGCACTCAACCCGATCGCGAGCGGCTGGACCGGCGACAAGCAGCGCCTCCTCGATGCCTGTGCACCGTACGTACCCATGCCCGCGGCCACGTCCGCGACACCGCGTCCGTCGGCGACGCCCGGGTGAGCGCCCGCTCGACGCAGTGGCCGGGGGAGTGCAACAAAACGAATCCGTTCATGCCTCCCAGTGGAACTGAAAGACATGCCCTAGGCTGTTCTCTAAGTTCGTCCAGCACCACATTGGCACTTGTAGGAGGTTTCGCGCGGTGGTAGCCGCCACAGACGGTAGCTCGGGGGGTAGTAGGGCCGACAAACTCGGTCTGGAATCCGGCATGGTTGTGCAGGAGCTGGGTTGGGACGAGGACACCGACGACGACCTGCGTGCAGACATCGAAGACGCCATCGGAGCCGAAATGCTCGACGATGACGCCGACGACGTCATCGACATGGTCCTCCTCTGGTGGCGCGACGATGACGGCGATCTTGTCGACGAGTTGATGGATGTGATCTCGCCGCTGGCCGACGACGGGTTCGTGTGGGTGGTCTCACCGAAGACCGGGAACACGGGCTATGTCGATCCGAGCGAGATCGCCGAGGCCGCGACGACTGCCGGATTGACGCAGACGTCGGTGGTGAACCTGGGTGAGTGGTCGGGGTCCCGGCTCGTTCAGCCCAAGGCCCGCCCCGGAAAGCGCGCATGAACGACGCGTCACCGACAGGGCCGTTGCCCGTCGGTACCCGCGCGCCCGATTTCGAATTGCGCGACCAGAATCATCAGGTCGTGTCGCTGGAACGACTCCGCGCAGACGGCTCGGTGCTGGTCGTGTTCTTCCCGCTGGCGTTCACCGGAACCTGTCAGGGCGAACTCGGCCACATCCGCGACAACCTGCCGCAGTTCGACAACGACGCGCTCACAACGGTCGCGGTATCGGTCGGGGCATCACCCACGCACAAGGTCTGGTCGTCGGCGCAGGGATTTCTGTTCCCGATCCTGTCGGACTTCTGGCCGCACGGTGCGGTCGCACAGGCCTACGGGGTGTTCGACGCCGAGCGGGGGATCGCCAACCGCGGCACCTTCCTCGTCGGACCGGACGGTGACATCGTGTTCTCCGACGTGGTCGGCCCCGGTGAGGTGCGCGAACAAGCGTTGTGGGACAAGGCATTCACCGCGCTGGGCTGAGACACGCCCCAGTGGTTCAGTTCCGAGTGCGATCGGACCGGGCGAGGATGTCGAGTTCGGCGATGATGCGGTCGGTGTCGGGTCCGTAGCGACGTGTTTGGGCGCGGGTTGCCCAGTCGACGAGATATCCCAGTGGGATCGGCCTCGGGTCGTCGACCCGGCGGTGCGTGCGGTACACGATTACGGCGATCGGTAGCACGATGGCGATGGCGAGAACGATGGTGAGTGCGGTCATGGAAGAAATCATGCGCGCATAAAGTTCCTGCCAACAGAGGCGGGAAAGACATTGTTCGCAAAGAATCTGCCACACTGGGTGTGTGTTGCGATCCATCGGAGTACTCCTGTTCGGAGACGTCGCGCTCTTTGAGTTCGGCGTGCTCAGTGAGGTCTTCGGCCTCGACCGCACCGACGACGGTGTGCCTGCGTTCGACTTCCGCGTCGCGTCGCCCGAACCCGGCGCAGCGCTGAATGTGGGAAACGGGGTGACGATCGCGGCACCGCACTCGCTCGAGGACTGCCGCGACGTCGACCTGGTGGCGATTCCCGGTGGCAGTACCTCAGGCGATTACCCGAGCGAGATCCTCGAGACGTTGCGCACGGTGGTCGACAACGGAGGACGTGTGCTCACCGTGTGTTCGGGCGCCTTCGTCGCCGGCGCGGCCGGCCTGCTCGACGGTCGGCGGTGTACGACGCATTGGCGCTACGGCGCGAAGCTGGGACGCATGTACCCACAGGCGCGGGTGGACACCGATGTCCTGTTCGTCGACGACGGTCCGATCACCACCAGCGCGGGCACGGCCGCCGGGATCGATGCCGCACTCCATCTCGTGCGCGAGTCGTGGGGTCCGGCGGTGGTCAACCGAATCGCTCGGCGCATGGTGGTGCCACCGCACCGCGACGGCGGCCAGCGACAGTTCGTCGACATGCCGATGCCGACCTGCGCCGACGCCGGGTTCGGGGAATTGCTGGAGTGGATGGTCGAACACCTCGACCGCGATCTCACCGTCGACGATCTGGCGGCCCGGATGCACATGTCGGGGCGGACCTTTGCTCGGCGATTCGTCGACGAGGTGGGCGTCGCACCGCGCCGGTGGCTCACCGAACAACGCGTGCTGGCTTCCAAGGGGCTGCTCGAACAGACCGACCTGCCCATCGAGGAGGTGGCGAGGCTCGTCGGGTTCGCGTCGGCAACGCTTCTTCGGCATCACTTCGCCTCGGCAGTCGGCGTCGCGCCGCTGGCCTATCGGCGTCGGTTCGCGTGTGCGAGCGACGTCCCCGTGTCGCAATGATGGGACTCACGCCGACGCAGATTCAAGGCAACGCCGGTTGCCGACTCGCGTCAGGGCGTCGGAGTTCCGATGGCGAGCCGGTTCGGCGGGGCCGCGGCCGGCGGCGGGACAGGCTTGGGGGCCGCAACCACGTCCGACGACCGCAGCAGGCACGTCGCCGGCGGGAAGTCGGTGGCGGGGAAGACGGTCGCGAGCGCGATCGAGAACCGGTAGGCGCGTTCGACGTATCCCGGTGCGGTGTAGTGGATGCCGTCGATGAACCACGACGGTTTGGTCTCGGCGGCCCAGTCGTAGATGCGCAGGTTGGGGTACCGCTCGCAGGCCTTCACCAGTGCGCGGTTGAATCGGCGCATCGCTGCGTTGTTGTAGGCCGGATTCTCGTTGAGGCTGCTGGTGATCACCGTCGGCCACATGACGGGCTGATCCTTCAGTGGCCCGAGGAGTCGGTCGATGCGCATGCTGAGCGGACCCGGGCCGCCGACCTCGATGTTGGCGGTGTCGTTGATGCCCATCGCCATCACCCAGCATCCGCGTTCCCCACGAGCAAGATGCCCGGCAATCGCGGTGGCCGCGTTGGGTTCGCCGTTGACCGTCTCCAGGCTCGACCGTGCGCCGACGATGTCGGTGATGACCGTCCGCGCCCCGACCTGCTGGTAGCGGCCGGTGATCCGCTCGGACGCCCGCGGGAGGGTGTCGATGCTGTTCATGCCGATCGAGGTGGAGTCGCCGATGTGGATGACCGTTCGGCACCTGGTGCGCCGGTCGACAACGGGGATCGTCGGGCCGTATCGGACGGCGGGTGACGTTGGAGCGAGCTCGGTGGCCAGTGCCGGGTCCGCGCCCCCGTCGTCGGGCGCAGACGCCTTGATAGCGCTGATGGCAACCAGCGTCCCGACCGCCAGCGCTGTCACCACAACCAGCGAGACCGCCAATCGCGGCACCCGGTCAAACAGTCGTTGCGACTCGGGCGGACCTGCGGGGACCGTCTCCAGTTCGCGTCCGTCGGTGAGGGCCCTGACGGTGTCAGGTGCGGGGTCGGTCTCCGGAGCGGGGTCGGTGTCAGGTGCGGGGTCGGCGGACGCCGCGATCTCGCCGTCCGGTTCGGCACTGTCGGTACCGGTATCGGTATCGGCGTCGACCGCTGCCGTCTCGATGACGCGGACCTCGGAGTCGGATTCGTCGACGGTGTCGTCGGCAGTCTCGTTGAGGACAACCGCGTCAGCAGGCTCGCTGACCGGTGCGTCCTCGGCAAGTTCACCGTCGGAGCCTTCGGCGTCCTCACACTCAACCGGCTCGGGCGTGTCGTACTTGGGTCCATCGTCGGGCGCATGTGCGACGGTCTCGTCGAGGGCGATCTCCACCTCGATCGGCTCGTCTGTCCGGTCAGCGTCGGGGGCGTCGGTGTCGGGCGAGTCAGCGTCGGGGGCATGCGCGTCGGAGTCGAGTACTGGCACCGGGGATTCGACGGCGTCAGGCCTCGGGCTCTTCTCGCCGCGCGCTTCCAGCCGGGTGGCCAGCCCCGTCAGCACACCGAGCAGGCGGGTGAGCAGGTCGATCAGCTTCTGTACCAGCTGCTGGCCCATGGGCTTCCTCGCAATCGGTTGGGTACTGAAGGCGGCGCGCAGGCCGTGACGGCGGATGGGATCTTCGACGTAGCGCCACGAGGCCCAGGACAGCAACAGAGTGGCCAGAATGACGAGGGTGCCCGCGGCGACCGGATGCCCGACTCGGACGTTGGCCGGCAGGAAGGCGATCACAGGCATGTGCCACAGGTAGATGCCGTAGGACCGTTCGCCGATCCATCGCAGCGGGGCGATTCCCAGCGCGCTGGCGACGAGGGTCTCGGGGACGACGGTGGCGACCAGGACCGCGCAGGTCGCGATCGTGAGAACGGCGATGCCACTGCTGTAGAGCGACATCGCGCCGTCTGGGGTGGCGCGGACCAGGTGCACGATCGTCGCCAGTCCGATCAGGGCGATCACGTCGATCACGCAGCGCTGGTTGTGTGTCACCGTCCGTGGGCGGGCCGGCCACCAAAACGCAAGCGCCGCACCGAGAAGAAGGCCGCCGGCGCGGGTGTCGGTGCCTTCGTAGGCGCGCGTGTTGTCGATTCCTGCGTGCGCGACGGCGTCGAGCAGAAGGAACGAAATCAGTGCGAGTCCGATGATCGCCACCGTCACGAAGACCCGGCGCCGCAAGAGCAGTATCAGTCCCAGAAGGAGCAGCGGCCACACGATGTAGAACTGTTCCTCGATCGACAGCGACCACAGATGATCGAACGGCCCCGGGCCGAGAAAGCGGTTGAAGTAGTCGTCGGAGACGGCGATGTTGTGCCAGTTGTTGACATAGAACGACGCGCTCAATGCTTGCTGTGAGTACTCGCCGAGCTTTGCCGGTCGAGCGATGGCCGCTGCGGCGAGCGACGTCACGAGCACCAGGATCAGTGCCGGCAACAGACGGCGCGCGCGGGAGAGCCAGAACTTGTTCAGCTCGAACCCGCCGGTGCGTTCGCGCGAACGCAGCAGCAGCGACGTGATCAGGTAGCCGCTGAGCGTGAAGAAGACACCGACGCCGAGAAGCCCACCGGTGAACCCGGGCACATGAAGGTGATAGAGGACGACGAAGGCAACTGCCAGCGCACGGAGTCCGTCCAGCGCTGGCAGGTAGGTCGTCCCCGCGTGGGCGGGACGTGGCATTGGTTGTGGCTCAACCTCGGTGGGGGATGGGAAACAAGCCTGGAATCGTCGACGGCAGCGTCGAACGAACCAGTGGAGTCAGCTTGCGAGTGTATACGGGCCGACTTCAGTTCCGCGTCCCCCGGTCGGTCGAATAGTTGGGGGCAGGAGCGAGCGGTCAGGCGATCCAGTTCATCCGCGGCGTCGTCGGAGACGGGTTGGGATATGCGGTGGCAAGCGCGTCGGCGAATCGAGCGTTGCGTTGGGCGGTCCCGGCCGCGGTGTAGTGGATGCCGTCGGAGAAGAGGTTGGCGTTGGCGTGTGCTGCCCAGTCGTAGACGGCGAGGTTGGGGTACCTCGAGGTCGCTCGTCGCAGCGCGTCGTTGAAGCCGCGCATGGCGGCGGCGTTGTACGCCTTGTTGCTTGCCGCCGGCGTGGTGGAGACCGTCGGCCACAGGACAGGTTGTCCGCGAAGTTGAGTCATGATCCGGTCGATGCGTTGATCGGCGTTGACCCGGCTGCCCACCGCGATGTTCGCCGCGTCGTTGACCCCCATCGCGATGACCCAGCAGCCGCGTTCGCCTTTGGCGAGGTGCGCCGCAGTGGCGTCGGCAGCATTCGGTTCGCCGTTCACGCGTTCCACGATGGAGCGCCCGCCGAGTGCGTCGAGCGTCACCGTGCGTGCGCCCACTCGCTGGTACTGCGCGGTGAGGCGATCGCCGGGAGTCGGCACGCGTGCGGCGTCATCGACGCCGACCGAGGTCGAATCGCCGATCTGGATCACTCGATCGCATCCGGTGCGGCCGTTGCCGGTACCCGGCTTCGGTAGGAGGTCGCGGATGATCGGGAGTTGCGTGAGCTGGCCGAGCAGGTCGACGGAGCTGTTGGCGTCTGGGGTTTTGATGTCGGGGTTCGGGGCGGCGTGGGCACCGGCCGTGCCGAAAGCGGTCAGCGCTGCAGCGACCGCAGCGACGAGGCCCGCACGTCTAACCAGCGTGCGGGCGGGGCGTGGGCGTCTGTTAGTCACAATGACCCCACTAAACAACACCTGTAACAGTGCTGGCAATCCGAAGAGCACAACGATTGGGTCAAGCGGACGTCGCGGAAGTGCAACCTCGACGCCCCTCGATGGGTGATGAGAATTCACTCATTGCGTCTATCAAGCGTCAATCGAGCGAGGCAAGGGGCGGCTTTCGTGGCGACAAACGTCGGGGTGGCACCGGTAGCGAGTTCGGACAGCGCAGAGGTGCGCGCCGACGTCATGAAAGAATTCCGGAGGCACACCGGGAGTGCGCTTGGGGGACTCTTCGGTGGCGTGGCCTTCGATCAGGTTGCCTTGCCCGAGGTTGCTGCGGCGGTCGACCGCTCGGGCAGGTTTGCCGAGAACTTCAGTGATCGTGGCTTTCGTGGGAGTCTGTCGGCGATGCTCGCAACATGGGGCGACCCGGCCGACCGCGCTGCCGAGGCTCGGTGGCTCAAGGAGCAACACAAGGCAGTTCGTGGCCGTGGTCGGGGCGCATATCGCGATGTCCGGTACAGCGCCCTGAAACCGGAGAACTGGAAGTGGATCGCGGTCAGCGGGATGATGCTGTCGCTCAACACTTTCGAGTTCTGCACCGGCATCCGGATGAATGCCGCCGAGCGCGAAGTCGGCTATCAGATGCTGCGCGAGGTGTTCATGGACCTGGAGTTGCCGAGCGCTGCGGGAAAGTTGCCGCCGACGCTCGCCGACGCCGATTCGTACTACGAGGAGATGGTCGAGACCAAGCTGGCATCGACACCTTTCCTGGTGGAGCAGTTTGCCGGGCTCACCCGACTGCCGATGCCCACCTTGGGCATGAAGCCCCTGGAACGGGTGGTGATGCGGCCCCTCTGGTATGCATTGCGCCCGGTGGTTGGCCGCGCCATTGTTGTCTCCTGTTCCAAGGCAATGCATCCGGGCGTGCAGAAGCTCACCGGGTTCCGCCTGCGACCGCACCACGACGTCGAGTTCGCCATCATTTGTGCGTTCCTGCAGTTGTCCTGGAAGGTACTTCCGGACCGTGTCCTGCTACTGCCACTCGCTCGCAACCGGCTCGAGTACGAGAAGCTGGTGAGGGCGCACCGCAAGTACGGCTTGGAATCCTTCGCCGTCCCAGAGGGGCGATCGGGCTGTCCCGTGTAGACGGTGCGCCCGCGTATATCTCTTTTCACACGTCAGTGGGAGCACTCCGGCCGGAGGTCGGCAAGGGTGTAACGGTGCGCGCAAAGGGATTCGAACCCCTGACCGCTGGTGTGTAAGACCAGAGCTCTACCGCTGAGCTATACGCGCTCGGGCGCCTGCTGGGCGCGCCAACAAACGAATGTAGCGGCTCACCTGCCGGGACGGCAAAACCGTTAGTAGGCGTCAGCCGACGGCTCGCCGGTACCGTTGCGCCGCGCGTTCGTGGTAGGCGGCGACCTCGGCGCATTCGGCGCGTAGCTCGTCGGGCTCGATGATGGTGAAATCCGCGTCGAACGCGCGCAGCCAGCGCGCGATCGAGGTGAGCGACGTGCTGAACACGATCAGCTCGCAACTGTGGTCGTCCCCGGCTTCGATGACGCCCCAGGAGTCGTCGACCATCGCGGTGACCGTCTCCATGGGCGCGTGGATCCGAACGCGTGCGGTGGCCTGGCGATACACGGCACCGAGATTGCGGGCCAGGTAGGCGGCGGCGCTGTCGTCGGGCAACTCTCGCGGCGTGAATCGCGGACCGGTCGGTGTCTTGAGCGTCATCCGGTCGACCCGGAACGAACGCCAATCCTCCCGGGCCAGATCCCACGCCACCAGATACCAGCGGTATCCGTTGCGCACCAGACGATAGGGCTCCACCTCGCGGCGGCTTTCCTCGCCGTTGCGGCGTCGGTAGTCGAAGCGCAGACGCTCGAGGCGATGGCACGTCGTCGCTATTTCGGTCAGCGTGTCCGCGGAGACGGCGCTGTGCGGCTGCTCGCGGGGCACGGCCTCGACCCGCAGCGCGTCGAGACGGTGGCGTAGTCGCGACGGCATCACCTGCCGCAGTTTGGTGAGCGCCCCGGCGGACGCCTCGGCCATGTCGGCGACCGGCCCGGTGGTCACCGCGTCGAGCCCGAGCGCGACCGCGAGCACTTCCTGGTCATCGAGCAGCAGGGGCGGCATCTCGGCACCGGCGCCCAGGCGATAACCACCCCCGACGCCGACCGTCGCATCGACCGGATACCCCAGTTCACGCAGCTTGTCGACGTCGCGGCGGACGGTCCGGGTGGTGATGTTCAGACGGTCGGCGAGCTCGTTGCCCGACCACTCACGCCGCATCTGCAGCAGTGACAGCAGGGCGAGAAGACGAGCCGACGTTTCCAGCATGGTTCACATGCTGCCGCATGTTGCGGACAACTTCTGACCGCATTGACAAGAGCGGATCAGCAGGTGATGTACGACGTCGGGTTGGAGGTGGTGTCCAGCCACTTGCCGTAGGCGTCGCCGCCGATCTGGCTGCGCAGGGCGCAGATCTCGCGCAGCGTTGTACCCGCGACTTTGTACACGGCGTAGATTGGATTGCCGTTGAGATTCTGCCGCAGTGACGGACAGGACTGGTCGGTGCGCAGGTAGCTGAAGCCCGGATACGAATTCAGGTAGCCCTGGACCTCGGACGCGTACTGCCCCGGTGTGACGGCGTTCGCGACGACAACGATCCCGGTGCCGTCGCAGGCCGGGCGGGAGATCGGGGTGGCCAGGCCGAGATCGCCGGCACCCCGCTGCGGGGTGGTCGGCTGGGTCGTCGTCGGCACGAACGGCGGGGTCTGTCCGGCCGTCGTCTCGACCGTCGTTTCGGCTGTTGTCTCGGTCACCTGCGGTGTCGCGCGTTCGACGGTCACGGTCTGCGGCTCCCGCGATACGTCGGCCGCGTTCTTCGAGTCGTCGGAACCCGACGTGAAAAGCACCCACCCGACGGCGCCGATCGCGATCACCAGCACGACGATCGCGGTGAGCGCCGCCGGGACCGCGATCGACCGTGACTTCTCTGGAGCCGGGTAGCTCGGATACGGCGGATTCGGATACTGCGGATTCGGATACTGCGGGTTGGGATGCGGTCCGGAGAAGCGATCCGCGGACGCCCGCAACGTCGGTTGACCCCCGGTGGGCGGGGGAGGCGACACCGGGCGCGCGGCCGTCGAGAGGTAGGCGGGCGGCATCGTCGGAGGCGCTGAAGGGGTGACCGTCGGGGGAGCGACGCGCGGCGTCAAGGTCTTGATGCCGGTGGCAGTCTGTAAGGCCCGGGCGTCGTCGATCATGTCCCCTGCGCTCAGGTATCGCTGCGCCGGATCCTTGGCCATGGCGCGGGCGATCACCGAGTCCAGCGGCGACGACAAGCTGGGCGGCTGCTTGGCGAGGTGGGCGGCGATGAGTTGCTCGACGGTCGTCGCGCTCGCGAACGGGTGCGCTCCGGCGAGACATTCGTAGAGCACACATCCGAGTGCGTAGATGTCCGCCGGCGCACCCAGTGGGGAGTCGCCGAACCGCTCGGGTGCCATGTAGCCGAACGATCCGATGGCGGTCCCGGCGCTCGTCATCCGGGTGTCCGTGTCTGCCTGCGCCAGACCGAAATCCACCAGGTAAGCGAAATCGCGACGGTCGATGAGGATGTTGTCGGGTTTGACATCACGGTGGATCAACCCGCCCCGATGCGCGGTGTCGAGGGCGTCGGCGATCTGGCTCAGGATCGATAGCGCACGACTGGGCGCGAGGGGACCTGTTGCGTCGAGCAACGCCCGCAGATCGTGGCCGTCGACCAGTCGCATGTCGATGTAGAGCAGACCCTCGATCTCGCCCCAGTCATGAATCGGGATCACGTGCGGGTCGTTCAGCGAGGCGGCAACCCGGGATTCACGGAGGAAGCGATCCCGGAATGCGGGGTCGTCGGCGACGGATTCGCGCAGCAGTTTGAGCGCGACCACCCTGCCCTTGCGGGTGTCGGTGGCGCGGTAGACCTCGCCCATACCGCCGCGTCCGAGCAGGGCGTCGATCTTGTAATGCCCCAACACAGAACCGGATCGATCCTCCTTCACGTGATCAGCGTAGTGGCTCGACGCCGACGGTCGCGACCGTTGCAGCCGATCGCACCGATGCGTCCATGTCCGCCCGATACGGTGAAAGCACAGCCCACATGTGAGGAGTTCGGATGGCGACGACGATCCTGCCCATCGGCCCGGTGACCGAAGGCCTCGTGGCCGCCTGGGCGGGTATCCGCGGCCTCGCCGAGACCATGGACGCCGATCAGTGGGGCGTGCCATCTGTGCTCCCGGGCTGGACCAACGCCGACATCGTGGCCCACATCATCGGGACCGAGAGCCTGCTCGCCGGGCGTGATGTCGCGGCAGTGGACGTGAGTGCGCTTGCGCACGTGCGCAATCCGATCGGTGAACTGAATGAGAAGTGGGTCGAGCATTTTCGCGGGCAGCCACGCGCAGATGTGCTCGCAGCGTTCGACGAGATCGTCGCCCTGCGCACCGAGGCCCTTGCGGCGATGGGCCAGAACGACTTCGATGCCGCGTCGATGACCCCTGCCGGTCCCGACACCTACGGCCGGTTCATGCGGATTCGCATCTTCGACTGCTGGATGCACGAGATCGACCTGAGCGACGGCATCGGCGTCGCGTCACCGGCCGATACCGGCGCTGCGCAGTGGGCGATCGCCGAGATCGCGGCCTCGCTGCCGTTCGTGGTCGGCAAACGCGCAGGTGCGCCCGCGGGCACCTCGGTCCTGGTTCGG